>JBDTTC010000149.1:0-7937 GCA_039930825.1 Arenimonas sp. | reverse complement strand
CAAAACCGAAGCATGAAGTTGTACGAACCGCGATGCCCAAAGATGTCAAGGCGATCGAGATTTGTTGGCCTTTGGGGCGCAGCGTGCAGGAAACAGAAGCAGGGCTGTGTCATCGGCAAAGAAAAGGTTTCGCATTGGCTAGCAGTATTCCTCCGACCTGGCCCGATCGTGATGCTCGTGTTTGGAATGCAGGGCAACTGGAATTGCAGATCGATGTGCAGACAGGATTGCGTTTAAGCGCCGATTGCAAAAGTAATCACCAGCAAAAAATAGTGCATATCGCGCGTTGGCCGAGCTTGACCACGCCTTGGCTATCGTCCAATTTACGCGAGAAAACCCGAATACCGGCATTGGCTCCGGATTGCAGTGAAGATGCGTTGGCATCGATGGAAACGCTGCAGATTGACGGGCCTGCCGAAAAATCAACATTGGCGCGGGCGCCCAATTCTACGCAGCCAATCAGTGCGGAGTTTCGTGCTCTGGGCACCCAGCAGAAAGTGAAGTGGCTGGTCAATGGTCAATGGGTAGCAGATACATCGGGGAGCCAAATGTTTGTCATGAAGTTTGACAACTCCGGACCGCAAAGGATTACTGCACTGACCGATGCCGGAGCATGGGATGAAATGAGTGTGTATGTATTGAAATGAATCACCCCGTGCTTGATGAGGCCAGGATGCAAGAATTCATTCAATAAAAAAGCGGTCGTAGCCGCTTTTTTATTTTGCGAGTCTGAAATTAATTACGCAATAAGACTTTGTTGTTTTTGATTTTCACGCGGCTGCCTACGCGAATCTTTCCGAGGCTACCTTGGTCGATAACGCGGGTTTCGCCGTTATCCATTCTGACCGTAATTTCATAGTCTTTACGATCATTTTTCTCGGCGATTTTCTTGCCGACGATCGCACCACCAACGACACCGGCAACCGTAGCTACCTTCCTGCCGTCACCTTTGCCAATTTGGTTGCCTACTGCGCCACCAACAAGACCGCCAACAATTGCACCACCCGTTCCAGAGCGTTTCTCACGGTATGTTTCGATATTTTTCACAACGCCGCAGCTATGGCAGCCGGAATAATTATCGGCCAGTGCCGGTTTAGATAAGCCCATCATGGCGAATGCGGCAAATGCGATTGCAAATAAAGTCTTCATAGAGGTGCTCCTTGAATGTGTGGGCAGTCTAGCCAAACTAATATGAACAACAGCAAACCTGCAGCCTGATTCTAATAAAAACAGGGCAGCCAAAGCTGCCCCGTGTGAACACTGGATGAAACTGGAAGTTAAGCCAGCTGTTCCAGTACATGGTCTGCGGCCGACACCTTGAATTCACCCGGTGCTTCGATGAAAATATTTTTCACTATGCCATTCTCGGCATAAAGCGCAAATCGTTTTGCACGAAGACCCATGCCGAAAGCGGCAGCGTCCAATTCAAGTCCCATGGCTTTGGTAAATTCGCCATTGCCGTCCGCTAGCATATGCAGGTTTTCCGGTACGTTTTGGTTTTTGGCCCATGCGCCCATCACAAATGCATCGTTGACCGACAAGCACGCAACTTCAATTCCCTTGCTTGAGAAATCGTCCATTTTTTCAACATAGCCTGGCAGATGTTTTGCAGAACACGTCGGTGTAAAGGCGCCCGGTACGGCAAACAAAACGACTTTCTTGTTATCGAATAATTCATTCGTAGTGATGGCCTGTACGCCATCTTTCAGATAGTTAAGGGTAGCGGTGGGGAGTTTGTCGCCTACTTGGATGCTCATAAAATTCCTAAGGTAATTGCTTTCATATAGTACGGATATACAGTTCAATGGATGTGAGGGCTTGAAAGCATTTGCGTTACGCCCATAATCACACCCTTAACATATGGGTTTGTCTGAGATGGAATTCAAGGATTATTACGAAATATTGGGAGTAGAGGCCAGCGCAGGCGAAGCCGAACTCAAAACAGCTTACCGCAGGCTGGCGCGAAAATTCCACCCCGACGTCAGCAAAGAGAAAGGTGCCGAGGAACGTTTCAAGTCAATCAACGAAGCCTATGAAGTGCTCAGGGATAAAGAAAAGCGTCAGGAATACGACCAATTGCGGGCTCGCGGTTATCGTTCCGGACAAGAATACCAACCTCCCTCGGGACAAGGTGGCGGGTTTCATCAAGGCTTTGGTGGTGGCGCGCAAAACGGAGATTTCAGCGATTTTTTTGAATCGCTATTCGGTGGTCGATCAAGAGCTTCACAACAGCCGCTCGGCGATACCCGAGCCAAAGTCGCCATTCCACTTGAGATTGCATTTTCTGGCGGACAGCAGCGCTTCACGGTCGATGGTCGAACATTGGAAGTGAAAATACCCGTTGGTATAAAACCCGGGCAAGTCATCCGTCTAGCCGGTCAGGGTAGAAGCAGTGGAGCACGTAAAAGTGATTTATTGCTGGAAATTGATTACCGCGCCCATGCCGATTTTGAAGTGGATGATCGCAATATTCTCTACACACTGAGCCTGACCCCTTGGGAAGCCGCGCTTGGTACAACTGCGACGGTGCCGACACTTGGTGGTGCGGTCGAATTGAGAATTCCGGCCGACTCAGAAGCCGGCAAAAAACTACGCTTGCGCGGGCGTGGACTCCCGGGAAAACCAACTGCCGGTGATCAAATCGTTGAAATAGAAATCCGGGCCCCAAAAGCGGAAACCGAGGAACAAAAAGAGCTATACAAAAAAATGGCCGAAGTATTCTCCGGCCAATAATGGAAAAGCGGGGAATTCCCCGCTTTGTTCCGTACTAAATTTCAGCCCGGAACCAGTAGTTTGTTGATCACAGCGACCAACTCAGCTTCATTAAATGGCTTGGTGATATAGGCTTTGGCACCTTGACGCATGCCCCAGACTTTATCGGTTTCCTGATCTTTAGTTGTAACTAAAACGATTGGAATATGCGATGTGGTGGCTTCTTTCGAAATGGCTCGCGTTGCCTGGAAACCATTAAGGTTTGGCATTACCACATCCATCAAAATCAAATCCGGAACATTGGCTTTGGCGACTTCAACACCTTGGGCTCCATCTTCGGCGCTAAGCGCTTCATGGCCGAGTTTTTCAACAATTCGCTTCATGCCCATCAACTGGGAAGGTGAATCATCAACAATTAAGATAAGTGCCATTTAGTGCTCTCCAAGGATTGTTGCGATTGTAATCCTGTCCGGGGTGTTTTGCGCAAGAGATTCATCACAATTTCACGATAGTACGGCCAAATGAGCGGCCGGCGAGCATAGTTGCGAATACTCCGGGTAATTGATCCATTGTCACTTCGCGCGTGCAGATGGCATTTATATGCGCGGGTTTCCACTCAACGGCCAGTTTTTCCCAGATTTCATCTCGGTTACGCCGCGCTGTACCAGCGGATGCAATGCCGAGCAGGGACACACCGCGAATTATGAAAGGCATGACCGTAGTCGGAATTTCGTGGCTGGCGACCAGCCCTGCACTGGCGACATTGCCGTAAGGGGCAGTTTGCGCCAAGAGTCCGCTCAGCGTGGTTCCACCGACATTATCCAGAGCGCCACCAAATTTTGCGCTATCCATGGGTTTGCTGGTAAGCGCTGCTTCACGGGGCAAAACCTGCTTGGCGCCAATGCTCGTCAGGAATTCGGCATGTTCCGGTTTCCCACTAAGCGCATGCACTTCAAAACCAGCTCGAGTGAAAATATCCGTCGCCAGCATACCAACGCCGCCGGTTGCGCCGGTGACGGCAATCGGACCGAGTTCGGGCGATTGGCCATTCTGCAACATTCGATACAGTGCGAGCGCTGCGGTAAATCCAGCAGTACCTAAAATCATGCTTTCACGCAGTGAGAGGCCCAAAGGCAATTTTACCGACCACTTTGACTGCAGACGAGCATATTCCGAATAACCACCGTCGCGAGTTTCAGACAGGCCGCAGCCGGTACAGAGGACTTCGTCACCCGGTTTGAAATTGACATCGCTTGATTCCACGACAGTACCAGCGACATCAATTCCGCCATTGAGCGGAAATTGCCGAAGAATTTTACCCTGTCCGGTTCCTGCAAGCGCGTCCTTATAGTTGACACTGCTGTAAGCGGTTTTGATAAGGATTTCGCCCGGCGATAAGTCGGCGAGAGAAAGATTTTCGATACCGGAGCGATACCCGCTATTTGTATCGTTATGAATGCGGAAGGTTTTGAAGTGCGGGATATTCATACAGGAAGTCTATCTCGTTGATGCTTGCAGTGCCGATCCAATATTCATACAAAAAAACCGCCTTGCGGCGGTTTCTCATACAGTCCAACTAAAATCAATTAGCCTTGTGAATGGCACGCTTATCAACTGCCAGCGCTGCTTCATGCACCGCTTCGGAAAGCGATGGATGTGCATGGCAAATACGGGCGAGATCTTCGGCTGAGCCGTTAAATTCCATCGCGACCACACCTTCATGCACCAGTTCGGAAACGTTCGGGCCACAAAGGTGCAGGCCAAGAATGCGATCGGTTTCGGCATGGGCAATCACTTTAACCAAACCGGCGGGTTCATTCATCGCAACTGCGCGTCCAACGGCGGCAAACGGGAAGGTGCCGACTTTGTATTCGATACCGGCGTCCTTGCATTCTTTTTCGGTTTTACCAACCCAGGCAATTTCCGGCTCGGTGTAGATAACCCAAGGCACAGTGTCGAGATTGACGTGGCCGGGCAGGCCAGCGATGAGTTCGGCAACGGCAATACCTTCTTCGCTGGCTTTATGTGCGAGCATGGGCCCACGAATGCAGTCGCCGATGGCCCAGACATTTTCGGCAGCAGTGTGACAGTGGTCATCGACAACAATGCGGCCGCGTTCATCGAGTTGTACGCCTGAGCCTTCTGCAAGCAAACCGTTGGTGGCAGCGCGACGACCAACAGCTACCAGCAGTTTGTCGCAAACCAGAACCTGTTCGCCAGTAGCATCGGTATAGGTCAGATGCACTTCATTGTTTTTGATTTCGGTTTTGGTGCATTTGGCACCAAGGCGAATATCGAGACCTTGTTTCTTGAATTCCTTGAATGCCGCTTTCGAAATATCGGTATCGGCGGCGGCGAGGAATTCTGTCAAACCTTCAACGATAGTGACTTGCGAACCAAGACGTGACCACACGCTGCCCAGTTCCAGGCCGATGACACCTGCACCAATAACGCCAAGACGTTTCGGTACCGAAGTCTCATCAAGACCACCGGCATTATCGAGAATGAATTTATTGTCGAATTTTGCGAACGGCAATTCGATTGGCACCGAACCGGCTGCAAGAATCACATGCTTGGCGGTGATTTCAGCGGCCGAACCGTCATGGCCTTTTATCGAAATGACGCGATTGGCATTTAACGTTGCGAAGCCGGCAATCGGCGTCACTTTGTTGGCTTTGAACAATTGCGTAATACCGCCGGTGAACTGCTTCACGATTTTGTCCTTGCGGGCGATCATCGTGGCGATATCAATTTTTGCGTTGTCGGTGCTGATGCCGTGCACGGAAAAATTATGCGTCAGATTATGAAACTGGCGCGATGAGTCCAGCAGCGCTTTCGACGGAATGCAGCCAACGTTCAAGCAAGTACCGCCTAGAGCAGGCTTACCATCTTTGCCGATGAAAGCATCGACGCAGGCCGTTTTCAGGCCCAGTTGTGCTGCGCGGATCGCTGCAACATAACCGCCGGGACCGGCACCAATTACCACGACATCAAATTGTTCGCTCATTTTATTCTCGGGAGACAAAAACGGGAGGGGAGAGACGGGAGGCGTTAGATCAAAAGATTGGAGCGGAAGACTTGAGTTTCAAGGCGAGGGTTGGAATTGCAAATGCCTCGCTATTCCGCCTCCAACCTCCCACTTCTATTCTCTCGTCTTATAGTCCCAGCAACATGCGGTGCGGATTTTCCAATTGGTTTTTGATATCGACCAGGAACAGCACGGCATCTTTACCATCGATAATCCGGTGATCGTAGCTGAGTGCGATGTACATCATCGGAGCAATCACGACCTGGCCGTTTTCGGCAATCGGACGTTCTTTGATGGCATGCATGCCGAGAATGGCCGATTGTGGCGGATTCACGATAGGTGTCGACATCAACGAACCAAAAGTGCCGCCATTGGTAATCGTAAATGTGCCGCCTTGCAAGTCTTCCAGTTTCAGGCCGCCTTCACGAGCTGCTTTGGCGTAGTTGGCAATCGCACCTTCAATTTCGGCGAAGCTCATGTTTTCGACATTGCGCAAAACCGGCGTCACCAGACCTTTTTCGGTCGAAACGGCAATCGAGATATCGGCGAAGCCGTGATAGATCACATCGGTGCCATCAACCGAAGAATTCACCACCGTGTATTTTTGCAGTGCATTGGCAGCGGCTTTTGCGAAGAAGCTCATGAAGCCGAGTTTGATGCCATGGGTCTTTTCAAACGGTTCGCCAAGTTCTTTACGCATCGCCATCACTTTGCTCAAGTTCACTTCGTTGAAAGAAGTGAGCATGGCAATCGAATTTTTCGACTGCATCATGCGCTCGGCAATGCGTTGACGGATGCGGGTCATAGGAACGCGTTGTTCCGGACGTGCGCCACCGCCACCTTTGATGTGATTGACAAGATCTTCCTTGGTCACCATGCCGCGACGACCGGTGCCAGAAACGTCGGCGGGATTAATACCGTTGCTCTCGGCTACGAAACGACCGGCTGGCGATAAAGCGCTGGTATCCGCTGCAACTGTAGGAGCGGCTTTAGCCGCGACAGGTGCTGATGATGCAGCCGGCGTTGCAGCAGAAGCCGCAGCTGAAGGCGCTGGCGCAGCAGCAACCGCGCCGGCTTCGACAATGCCAATCACTTGCTGGCTGTTGACGGTATCGCCAACTTTAAATTTGATTTCTTTCAACACGCCGTCAACAGTCGATGGCACTTCCAACACGACTTTATCGGTTTCCAAATCCACCAGGTTTTCATCGCGACGAACCGTGTCGCCGACTTTTTTATGCCAGGTGGCAATTGTGGCGTCGGAAACGGATTCGGGTAAAACCGGGACTTTGATTTCAATGCTCATGGATTTGTCCTATTGGTAATTCGTAATTTTTGAAAAATTATTCTGCTGTCAGCGTGACAGGCGGGTTGATTAAGGCGTCTTCGATCAGGCGCGTCAGTTCGGCAACATGCGTATTGCTATGACCGCAGGCTGGTGCAGCGGAACGTGCACGCCCGGCATAACTCAAAGTTTGTCCGGTGTTCAGACAGGCGTTCAGGTGATGCTGGATTTGATACCAAGCGCCCTGATTCTGCGGTTCTTCCTGACACCATACAATTTCTTTTACATGGCCAAAGCGGGCGAGTTCAGCCGCCAATTCCGGACGCGGAAATGGATACAGTTGTTCAACGCGGACGACAGCGACATTTTTGATGTTTTTGGCTTGCATGGCTTCGATCAGGTCGTAATACACCTTGCCGCCGCAAACGACAACGCGTTTGGCTTGCAATACATCGGCACATTGACTGTCTTTGATCAGATTCTGGAATTCACCTTCGGCCAGATCATTCAACGTCGATACCGACAATTTATGGCGCAGCATCGATTTCGGTGTCATCACCACCAATGGCTTGCGGGTAGCACGTAACATTTGACGGCGCAGCATATGGAACATTTGTGCTGGCGAGGTTGGCGTGCAAACTTGAATATTGTTCAGTGCACATAATTGCAGGAAGCGTTCAAGGCGGGCCGAGCTATGCTCTGGACCTTGGCCTTCGTAACCGTGTGGCAAGAACAATGCAAGACCGCACATCCGGCCCCACTTCGATTCGCCGGAGCAAATGAATTGGTCGATAACGACTTGTGCACCATTAGCGAAATCGCCGA
Organism: Arenimonas sp.; assembly: GCA_039930825.1. Classification (GTDB taxonomy): domain Bacteria; phylum Pseudomonadota; class Gammaproteobacteria; order Xanthomonadales; family Xanthomonadaceae; genus Arenimonas. Next base: position 87 of record JBDTTC010000149.1, on the reverse strand, counting down.
ATTGACCTTCCCAGATATTCAAAGTCATTGGTTCGGCGGTCGAATAGCCAAATTCAAAACCCATTACCGCTTCTTCGGACAACAGTG
>JBDTTC010000148.1:0-17792 GCA_039930825.1 Arenimonas sp. | reverse complement strand
ATGCCGGCATCGAGTGTGGAGGCGAACGCGGCTTCTTCGGCTTTCAGGGCTTGTTCGATCAATGCCTGTTTCGATTTCAATTCCGGATAGGCATCACCCATCATGTCAACGAGCGGTTGCACCATGCGCCAGAACTGGCCTTCCACATTCAATGCACCGAGTTTCCAGATATTGCGAACGGCGCGGCGAATAATCCGGCGCAGCACATAACCGCGACCTTCGTTCGAGGGCAAAATGCCGTCAACGATCAAAAACGAACAGGCACGAATATGATCGGAAATAACACGCAGCGATTTGTTTTCAAGATCGGTGGTATCGGTAATTTTCGCCGCCGCTTTAATCAGGTGCTGGAACAAATCGATTTCGTAATTGGAATGTACGTGTTGTAGAACTGCAGCAACACGTTCCAAGCCCATGCCGGTATCGACGCAAGGTGCTGGCAATGGCAGCAAGCTACCGTCGGGCTGACGGTCGAACTGCATGAACACGTTATTCCAGATTTCGATGAAGCGATCACCGTCTTCATCCGGCGAACCGGGAGGGCCGCCTGGAATATGCGCACCATGATCATAGAAAATTTCGGTGCACGGACCGCAAGGGCCGGTGTCGGCCATTTGCCAGAAGTTGTCGCTGGCGTAAGCCGCGCCTTTGTTGTCGCCGATACGGATAATTCTTTCCGGTGGCAGGCCGACGACTTTGTTCCAGATGTCGAAGGCTTCGTCATCGGTATGGTAAATGGTGACGAGTAATTTTTCTTTCGGCAGTTTCCAGACCTCGGTCAGCAATTCCCAGGCATAGCTAATGGCATCGTGTTTGAAATAATCGCCGAAGCTGAAATTACCGAGCATTTCAAAAAAGGTGTGATGGCGCGCGGTGTAGCCGACTTGATCCAGATCGTTATGCTTGCCACCGGCACGCACGCAACGCTGCGAACTGACCGCGCGTTTGTAGCTGCGTTTTTCCGCGCCCAGAAAGACATCCTTGAATTGCACCATGCCGGCATTGGTGAACAGCAATGTCGGATCGTTACCGGGCACCAGCGGACTGGAGGCAACAATGGTGTGGCCCTTGGATTCGAAGAATTTCAAAAACGACTGGCGAATATCGGAGGTGGAAACTGGAGCTGGCTGGGTCATGGTGTCTGTGTTCTTAAGCAAAAGGGGCTGTCGCGGCTATCGGGCTGGAAGCCCTGAAATCCGAGTTCTAAGTCATCAAATTAGGTGCCTAGAATATCAGGCATGGCTGCTCTAAGGCTCTAAAAACCTTCGAGCTCATGGTTTTGGGTAATTTCAATCGACAGCGGGATGCTAGAGCGTCGGGCCGAGGGCCCTCCTACGGGTTTGGGGTTTGGGGTTTGGGGTTTGGGGTTTGGGCTTTGGGTCGTTTATGCCCAGTGTTCCATCTTTTCTGGAATGCTAACCCAGGCATGCTTGCGATCTTCGTAGACTGAAATAGTGGGGGCTGGAAAATTCGGCTCGGCAAAAGCACCGATGGGAATGGAGATAAAGTGCTCGAGACCGTGGTTTTGGTAATAGACAGTGGCGCCACAGCTTGGGCAGAAATGGAAGGTCGCTTTGCCCCCTTCATCGCCCGTTATTGTGTATTGATTGGACGGCCCGGAAATCTCCGCCGCGGCCCTGTCAAACCTTGCCTGGGCTGCAAAGACGCTGCCACTGCGACGCTGACAGTTAAGGCAATGGCATACGGAAACTCTAAGGGGTTCGCCAACCACCTGGGCCTTGAGGCTGCCACAACTACAAGCTGCAATTCGCGTGTTCAGAGGATCAGTCATATGATTTCTCGCATCGGATTATGTTTATTCGTCAAGGACGTGGTTGCTGAGTTTGGTGGCGGCAAATGCTACTCGCTGGTCGAAGCCGCGACGCAACAGGAAATCGGTTGCTTTGCGGCGAACGGCTTGGTCAGAGAGGTCTTTGTTGCCGTATTTACGGGAAATCAGTTCGAGAGCCGTTGCGGCCCAATCGGTTTCGATAATTTCCATCGCGTTATCTATGTCTTCACGGCTTAACCCGTGGGTGCCGAGTTCAGCACGGATGCGGGTCGGGCCGTAGCCTGCGGAAACCCGGGAGCGGGCTAGTACTTCGGCAAAGCGTGCATCATTTTGGAAGTCTTGCTTATTTAGCTTGTCTAGAGCGGTATCGGCGTTTTCACGCTCGATACCCTTGGCTTTCAGCTTGCGGCCAAGTTCCTTCCGCGAGTGCTCCCGCCTGACCAGCAAGGCGAGGGCTCGCTGGTAGGCGGAAGGTTCTTCTCGCGTTTTTGCCATAAGAACTTCTTATGCTTCCGTTGTTTCTTCGTTGTCTTTCTTCGGCACGATTTTCGGTGCCAGTTTTTCGCGAATTTTCACTTCAAGAGCTGCAGCCATTTTCGGATTGTCTTTCAGGTACTGACGGGCATTTTCTTTGCCCTGACCAATGCGCTCACCGAGTGCCGAGTACCAGGCGCCGGCTTTTTCTACGCATTTGGCATCGACACCCAGATCGATGATTTCGCCTTCGCGGGAAATACCTTCGCCATACAGGATTTCGGTAACGATCTGTTTGAACGGAGGCGCCATTTTATTTTTGACGACCTTGATCTTGGTTTCATTACCGATGATTTCATCGCCCTTCTTGACCGAGCCGATACGGCGAATATCAAGACGTACCGAGGCATAGAATTTCAAGGCATTACCGCCGGTGGTGGTTTCCGGATTTTGGCCGGGCATCATCATGCCGATCTTCATGCGCAATTGATTAATGAAGATCACCATACAGTTGCTGCGCTTGATATTGCCGGCGAGTTTACGCAAGGCCTGACTCATCAAACGTGCTTGCAAACCCACTTGCAGTTCGCCCATTTCGCCTTCGATTTCGGCGCGTGGTGTAAGTGCAGCCACGGAATCTACGACCACAATATCGACGGCATTCGAGCGTACCAACATGTCAACAATTTCCAGCGCTTGTTCACCGGTATCTGGTTGTGACACCAGCAAGTCATCGACTTTTACGCCGAGCTTGGCAGCATAGTTAGGGTCCAATGCATGTTCGGCATCAACGAAAGCAGCGGTACCGCCGGCTTTTTGGCATTGGGCAATCACTTGCAGTGTCAGCGTGGTTTTACCGGAAGATTCCGGCCCGTAAATTTCGACCACGCGACCTTTTGGCAAACCGCCTATACCGAGTGCCATATCGAGCATCAGGGAACCGGTGCTGATAACGTCGGCTGCTTCAATGGCTTTGTCACCCATGATCATGACAGTGCCTTTGCCGAATTGCTTTTCAATCTGGGCTAATGCAGCGGTTAAAGCACGTTTTTTATTGTCATCGATAGCCATAGCGAAATTCCTTGGGTATTTAGTATTTGGTGTAAAGAAGTCTATTGGGCACTTGTCGCATAAGCTGAGACCGGCTTGAAACTAATTTTGCATGCGTGAGTTTTATTGAATACAGGCGTTAATACCGATGCTTTGTCAGGCAATGCCGCCAGACTTTGTAGGGAGATATAACGTGACGCATTCATCGTGACGACCTGATCAAACCGCAATAAAGACCTTCAATGGCGAAGTCCTGATCGGGACGCACTTCAATCGGTGCAAAATCAGGATTACGAGGCAACAAACGAATGCCGTTTTTGCCAATCTTTAAACGCTTGATCGTGATTTCATCATCAATTCGGGCAACGACAATCTGGTCGGACTTGGCTTCGTTCGTACGATGAATGCCGACAAGGTCACCATCGAAAATACCGTCGTCGCGCATGGAATCGCCCTGCACTCTCAATAAGTAATCCGGCGATGGATAAAAGAAGACGCGATCGAGCAGGACATAGTCTTCGCCGGTGATGTCGGCGCCGATAGGAAGGCCTGCTGCGACGCGGCCAAGTACCGGCAACCGCAGTGCCTCGGCAGAATCGTTTTTTGCGACAACCGGAATTTCGACATCTTCTGCGGATTCAGATGATTCGTGATTGCATAAACGAATACTACGAGCCTGGCCCGGAACCCGACGGATGTAGCCGGCTTGTTCAAGAATATCGAGGTGGTATTGCGCGGCTCGGACCCCACGAAAGCCGAATGCATTGGCAATTTCGGTCTGGGATGGCGACCCACCCTCCTGCTCAATGCGCAGGGCGATGAAGTCGAGAATAGCTTGCTGGTTGTCGGTAAGGTTCATTAGTAGCACTACTACTAATAAAATCCGGACTGTCAAGAAATAAAGTTAAACTATTATTTTATCGTTAAGATTCAAATAGATACGAATAACATGCCCTTAATGCTGACATGACAACTGACTTCGCATACTTTCAAGCCTGAGAATATTACGAACGCCTTCCGCTTCTTTCAGCCGACGATTGGCAATTTTTGCTTCTAAGTTCGCTACCTCTTTTTGCAAGCGCTGACATTCCGTCAACGAACTTCCGCCAGTGGTCGAGCCGCTCGCGCCCATTGCATCGGAATTATTCCTGCTGCCGAGCAGATAACTTCGGTCGTCGTTCGTGATGATGCCAACCCCGGTGCCGTCAGAAATACTGGCACCAATCGGATTACTCAGACGAACTGCAAACACTTCATCGGGTTCGGTGATTTTGTCGCCCATTACTTTCACGGAAAACGTCGTACTGCTTTGACCTTGCGCTATGGTCTTTCCAAGTTGTTGCCAAGCAGAATAATCCTTTCCTGCTAATGCCGAATTACCGTTGGCATTTAGAATTCCGGTTGCCACGTCAAATCTCACACCGCCAACGGGTGCCGGGCTGGATAAATTTATCGTGAATATTGCCGGTACAACACCCGCATTACCTTCGGCTACCGATACGTCGTTGATGGACAAGGAAGGTGGCGGTATTACCTGAATCGTCCAAGTGCGCGAGTGCACCATGTCGGTACCGGCCATTTCCGCTTTCACCAAAGTCGAGTTGTCAGTCGCACGCAATTCCAGGCTGCGCGTGACGGGAGTTGCCGTCAATTGCTGAAAATTGAAATTACTGCTGGTCGCACCATTCACCGCCTGACCATCGAGATACCACTGCAAGGTGACAGTATCCGGCGTAGGTCGCAGAACCGTCGCACTGAAATTGACGGTGCTGGCAACGTTATACGACACGTTACCGATGGTGATTGGCACTTCTGTGCCAGGCTCGATTAAATCGATGCCGTTAGCGGGAGTTCCCCAGCCACCGCGATAAAGTTTCAACACATAAGCCTGCGAACATATCGAACAAAACTGTGCGCCTAAACTACGCATGCCGCAGGAATTTGCAGGCCGGTAAACGCCGTTTGTTTGATAGCGTGCGCCTTCAAACAAACCGATACCGGCAGTGCCTGCAGGTGTTGGAATTGAATTGCCGGGAGTGAACCAGGGCTTCCATTTCACCAGAGATGCAGTTGTCTGGTTGGTGACGTTGACTTCGCAGGTATTGCTTGGCGAAATATCGCTGCAGGCGGGATAGCCCGGATACGGTGATGTGTATTCATCCGCAAGATCATGGAAGGTATGGCCGTATTCATGGATGACGATTAATTTCGCATTTACGTTCGTCGTCGTAACCGCAATGCTACCGCCAGAACCTCCGTAAACCGAATCATTCATCAATACGATTAATTGATCCCAATCGGGAAACGCCGCGGCGGCGGCGTAGATTTTCGAACTATTGATTGTAACCAATCGATGAATTTGCGAGGTGCAAAATTTACCGTCATATGCGGTATTTACGAAGATGCCTCCGTTGGCGGCCTTCGGATCACTCTGTGCAGCGGTATCGGCGCAGCAGCTCGAAGAAGTACACCCGGCCTGATATGGCGGATGGTCTGCACCTGATTGTGCCGATGCCGTGAACGTCGTCGTCCAATTCACCATATTCGCATACTGCATATAGGGCGAATAATTAAACATGGAGACACGTAAATTTTCAGCGTCGGTATTGAACAAAGCTTGTTCGGCACTTGTATAGCCATCACCGAAAACCAGAATATCCACACGATTGGCCGAGTTAACGAATGCTTTGGATGGCGGTTTGATTTCGACGTTCGCCAACGAGAGTTTCGAAGCTTTCGCTGCAACATTCAGAACATTCAGCTCCGATTGCACGCCCATGTATTCAAGCTTGATATGCGAACCGGCTTTCGACGGAATCCGCAAAGCGAAAGATCTTTCCTGCTGCTCAACCTGATAAGCCGTGATGTCGCCATCCACACCATTTGCTGCAAATTCGCCGCGTATGAACCGAGGCACTTCGGCTATATCGAACCAATTGGTGCCGCTAACAAAAAGATGATCAGCATCATGCAGTGTGGACTTCATGCGTATATTCGAAATTAGACGCTCATCGGAAAAATTCACTGCCCGATAAAATACCGGTGTTGCCTTGCCACTATCGTCCATGGTGACGACGATGTAATGTCCTGGCGCAGCGAAGGAACCCGCGCTGAAAAGCAAGGCAAGGAAGGTTAATAGGCTGACAAGTGGATTTTTCATTCCCGAATATTACTACTACTCTCGCGCCGTGGGGCATGACCGGCTTCAGCCTTGTGAAAACATTTCCGGTACCATCACCTGATGTACGAACGAATATCCCGACCGTGAAAAAATATATCAAACTACCTAACGTGCAGCTATTGCTAGCCTTGGTCGCCCTGATCGTGCTCTATCCGTTTCTTGAACGGCTGCAGTCGGGCCGAGTAGCTGTTATTGCATTCGACTGGGCGATACTGGTACTTGCCCTGCGCTCGGCCAAATCGACCGGCGTACAGACCAATCTTGGCTATGCGCTTTTGATACCGACCATCATTCTTCAAGCCACCGGTGCGCTAACCGGCGAAGGCGGCATTCATGTCATCGTATTGCTGTTTCAGGCGGCATTGCACACATTCGTGATCACTTGCCTGTTTCGCTATGTGCTGAGCGATGAAATCATGACACTGGACGAACTATTTGCAGCAGGCTCCATGTACGCCATGCTCGCATTTGTTTTTGCCTACCTGTATTCGATTGTCGAGTATCTATCGCCCGGCTCTTTCTATATCAATGCAAGCAACAATCCCGACGAAGTATTCAGCTGGTTTGAGATGCTTTATTTCAGTTTTACTTGCCTGACCAGCGTCGGATTTGGCGAGATTACACCAGTGAGCGACCATGCGCGCTCGCTGGTGATGATTCAGCAATTGATCGGCGTGTTGTATCTGGCCATCGTGATTTCGCGGCTAATTTCGATGCACTCAAGATCCCGAAAATAATTCGGCACATTGGTTTCAGTCAATAAAATCTTCCTTGTTCATGGTTAACTCGGCGCGTTGCTCGGCCGTTCTGGCGAGCCATAACGGCCAGGATTTGGCCTGGATCTTGCTTACGCGCTTCTTTTTGCTCTTATACGCTTTATCCATCGCCAATGTTTTTTTAATTATTGTCGTTTCCGCAACCCAGCTCTTGAATTGCGGGTTTTTAGGGCTGTAATCCTCGGGACCGTTCAGCTTGATCGGGCGGAGTTGATAACCGCGACTCATGATGAAACGGGCCAATATGTAATAGCGCTTACCCCCTTCAAAATCACCTTCCATAAAGTGTGCGTCGCCATACGCCACGGACATGAACCTGTGCTTGCCCGGCTCAACATCGAGTATCAGTTTTGTTTTCTTGTCCAACATTCCGATGAGTTGCCGATCGGAATCGCCAAGCTCGTAAATCTCAGCCAACATATGACCATAGACTACCGGTCCTGGCTTCAGAAACACGATCTGCGCCTTTCCGGCCACCGGTGAGGGAAGCTCATTAGAAACAACCGGTAATTCGGCAGCCGATAATGCAGTACAAAATTGCATTAGCAGAAATAAAATCAAGGGGGTAATTTTTTTCACGGTTTTCCTTTCGTTAATTCTAAGTTCAAGAGATGGGTTTCAAGACGCCGGGCAAGGCTTCGGCGACTGTACGACGGCGGACCGATTCATGATCGCCGCATTGATGCAGATTGTGGGTTACCGTTTTGAAATTTCGATAAAATCACCTTGGTGCAAGCTTAATTCAGCGCGCTGCGCTTCCGTTTTTGCAAACCACTCTTTCCAGAATTTTTCCTGCGAACGAGCAGCGCGTTTCTCTTGTTCCCGAAAATATTTTTCCGTTGCAGGTGTTTTCGATATTTCGGGGGTTTCACTTTTCCACTTCCTGAATTCCGGATTTTCGGGGCTGTAATCGGAAGGCCCGTCAAGCCTGATAGGCCTGAGCTGGAAGCCGCGCGCATAGACAAACCGGACGAGTACGTAGTAACGCTTTCCTGCGACCAGGTCGGTATCCATAAAGTGGGAAAAGTTGTACATCGTGGACATGAAAAGATGCTTGCCCGGGTCTTCATTCACGACCAATTTCGATTTGGTTTCTATCAGACCTAAAAATTCGCGGCCACCATTCTTGATTTCGGATATTTGCACCGGCGCCCTTTCGAAAACGCCGTCTATCGGCTTCAAGAAAACAATTTTCGCCTTGTCTTTTTCCGGCAGACGCAATTCGGTGTGCGAATCTGCCGTAGGCAGGGTTTGTGCAACAGTCAAAGGACAGCCAAATTGAAACAGCGCCAACAAAAGCAAAGTAATGATTTTTTTCACAGACTACCCTAGTTTTCCGTCATGAAACCAGTTTCAAAACACCAATCAAAGCCTCCGCCACCGTATGCCGACGAACCGACTCACGGTCGCCATCGAAATGAAACACTTTCGCAATGGGATAACCACCGCGACGTTTCCAGGCAATCCAGACCGTGCCGACCGGCTTGTCTTCGGTGCCGCCGGTTGGCCCGGCAATGCCGGTTACGGCAACCGAAACACTGGCGCCGGAAGTAATCATTGCGCCCGAGACCATCTCGATCACGGTTTCATGGCTCACGGCACCATGTTGCATCAAAGTTTCCGGGCGAACGCCCAGCAGTGCCTGTTTGGCTTCATAGCTATAAGCAGCCATCCCGGCCTCGAACCAGTCCGAGCAACCGGGAATATCGGTAATCATTTTGGCGATCCAGCCGCCAGTGCAGCTTTCGGCCGTGACCAGACTGAGGTGCGCGGCTTTCAACGCGCTGCCAACCTGCTCGGCCAAATCATGTAGGCGGTTGTCATCGTTGGCAATATTTTCGTTGGCGATATCGTTCATTCCATTAGAATAGTGGGCCTTGCCGATGAAAGCCATGATGACGTCAGTGGATTTAAGCCAACACACGCCGCTAATGCGGCAATTTTTTACCGCGAAAGCCGAATACCCCGACATTCTGCTGTTTTTCCGCATGGGCGATTTCTACGAATTATTTTATGACGATGCACGCAAAGCGGCAAAATTGCTGGACATTACTCTGACCCAACGCGGCAGTTCTGCCGGCCAGCCGATTGCCATGTGCGGGGTTCCCTATCACGCGGCAGAAGGTTATTTGGCACGTTTGGTGGCGTTAGGCGAATCGGTTGCGATCTGCGAACAAATTGGTGACCCGGCACTGGCGAAAGGTTTGGTTGAGCGAAAAGTCGTTCGTATCGTTACACCAGGTACTGTGACCGATGAAGCGATGCTGCAGGAACGTCGCGATAATTTATTGTTATCTATTTCACGCGGGAAAAACGGCTTTGGTTTGGCCTGGGCAGATTTATCGGCCGGTCGTTTTTTAGTAAATGAAGTGTCGAATGAAGATGCACTGCAGGCAGAACTCGCGCGTTTGGATCCGGCAGAAATTTTAATTCCCGATGAAGACGGTTTGCCGACTTTTCTGCAAAGTATTACTGGTGTACGCCGACGTGCACCATGGTTGTTCGATAGCGAAACTTGTCGTCGTCAATTACTGCGATTTTTTTCACTGCATGATTTAAGCGGTTTCGGCATCGAGAATTTGCCTTTGGCCATTGGCGCCGCCGGTGCGTTGCTGGCTTACGTTGAAGAAACCCAAAAGCAACGCTTGCCGCATATTTCCAATATCGTTTTGGAATCCTCCGATGACAGCATAGCGATGAATGCGGCGACGCGTCGCCATCTGGAATTGGATTCGCGTACCGATGGTCGCATTGAACACACATTGCTTGGCGTTCTCGATTCCACCGTCACACCGATGGCAGGCCGCTTGTTGCGGCGTTGGCTGCATCGTCCTTTGCAAAACCGTGCGGTTATCAGCGAACGTTTGCATGCTGTAAAAGCCCTGATTGAAAACCGTAGCGAGCAAGGTTTGCGTGAACAATTCCGGGCGATTGGCGATATCGAACGAATTCTTGCGCGCGTTGCATTGCGCTCCGCTCGTCCACGGGACTTGAGCACCCTGCGCGATGCCTTGTTGAGTCTGCCTGCATTGCGTCAATCACTCGATACCTTGGATTCACCCAGATTGAAAACATTGTTGTCGGAATTCGGACAACATGATGTGCAAGCAGAATTACTGAAATCCGCGATCAACATCCAGCCGCCTGTTTTATTGCGCGACGGCGGTGTCATCGCCAATGGTTTTGATGCCGAGCTTGATGAACTGCGTGAGCTGGCCACCAATGCCGATCAATTTCTGGTCGATCTTGAAATCCGCGAAAAAGCCGCTACCGGAATTCCGACATTAAAAGTCGGTTACAACCGTGTGCATGGCTACTACATCGAAATCAGCAAAGGCCAATCGGTCAAAGCACCAACGCATTACACACGCCGACAAACACTAACCGGTGCCGAGCGCTACATTACCGAAGAACTGAAAAGCTTCGAAGATAAAGTGCTGTCGGCAAAGGATCGTTCCTTATCGCGCGAGAAATTTCTCTACGAGAATTTACTCGATGCGCTAAATGAAAATCTTGAATCCCTGAAACAGTGCGCAGCAGCATTAAGCGAACTGGATGTGCTGACATGCTTTGCCGAACGCGCACAAGTATTAGATTGGGCTTGCCCGGAATTAAACGAGAGTCCGGGCATTCATATCGAACGTGGTCGCCATCCGGTAGTTGAAGCCGTTCGTAGTGAGCCGTTCGAACCCAATGATTTACGGTTGGACGAAAACCGTCGCATGCTGATTATCACCGGGCCCAACATGGGTGGTAAATCGACTTACATGCGACAAAATGCCTTGATTGTTTTGCTCGCACACATTGGCAGTTATGTGCCTGCAAGTGCAGCCCGTATTGGTCCGATTGATCGTATCCTGACACGCATTGGCGCCGGTGATGATCTGGCACGCGGGCAATCCACTTTCATGGTGGAAATGTCGGAGACCAGCTACATCCTGCACCATGCGACCAAAAATTCGCTGGTACTTATGGATGAAATTGGACGTGGCACATCGACTTACGATGGACTTTCACTGGCCGAAGCTTGCGCGCAACATCTGGCAGAAAAAAATAATGCCTATACTTTATTTGCGACGCATTATTTCGAGTTGACCGCATTGGCCGATAGCGTACACGGCATTGCCAATGTGCATCTGGATGCGATCGAACACGGCGACAAACTGGTATTCATGCATGCGGTAAAAGATGGCCCGGCCAATCGCAGCTTCGGCTTGCAGGTTGCAGCATTGGCTGGTTTGCCGCGCAGCGTGATTCAACATGCAAAACGAACCTTATCCGAATTGGAAGCACGACCTTCGCATGCCAGTGAATTGTCACCGCAATCTTTGGAACAACCGCAGCAGATGGGATTGTTTGTTAAACCATCGCCGGTGAGTGATGCATTGGCGGCGATTGATCCCGATGAGCTGACGCCGAAGCAGGCGCTCGAAGCTTTATATCGACTCAAATTATTGAGCTGATGTTTATTGATCAATGTCGTTGTCCCCGAATATTCTTGCTGGGGATCCAGTGACTTAAAGCATCACAGCAAAGGCGCGGCATTAAAGCACAAGCCCCTCACCCACCCACTGCGTGGGCACCCTCTGATGAAGCCACTCCCTACGGGATCCCTAAAAGCTTGGGAGAGCGGAAGCAACCCGGTGTCTTTGCTCGCATTGGATAAAGCCACCTGTCACTTATTGATTCAAGCTGCAAAGCAAATCACATCGCCGCCAAAAACCGTAGCCCGACGCCCGCTTCGGTATGTATATAGCGTGGCGCCGCTGCATCGTCGCCAAGTTTTGTTCGCAACTTGGCGACTAGTATTCTCAGATAATGCGTGTCTTCTTCATGTGTCGGCCCCCAGAGCTCACGCAGTAATTGTGGCTGCGTGACGACACGGCCTGCGTGTCGCAATAACAAGTTAAGCAGTGACCATTCCTTGCGCGTCAAAACAACAGCATCGCCGTTACGAGTGATTTGTCGGCGTACAAGATCAATTTTCAGGATTCCATCATCAAACACGGCAAGCTGATCTTCTTCGGGTCGCAGACGCAACAGCGCACGCAAGCGTGCCGAGAGTTCCTGCACTCCGAAAGGCTTGGTCACATAATCATTTGCACCGGCATCGAGTGCTTTCACTTTTTCGGCTTCGCCCGAGCGTACCGACAAGACCAGTACCGGCACCGATGACCAGGCACGCAATTCACGCAACACTTCATGACCATCCAAATCAGGCAAACCCAAATCGAGAATCACGGCATCGGCGCCACGAGTCGCCAAAGTTTCCAAACCTGCCGCACCATTCTCCGCTTCCAGTACGCGATAACCCTGGGCACGCAAACTGATGCCCAGAAAACGCCTGATCTGCGCTTCATCATCAATGATTAAAACGCTGGCACCTTCGGGTTCTGACATTCATTCGTCTCGTGCGGTATTGAAAGGCAAATCGCTCATCGGCAGCATAATACGAATGGTAGTACCCTGCCCATCCGGGCCTGCGAGTGCTTCAATCCTGCCTTTGTGGGCGGCAACAATTCCTTGGCAAATGGCCAAACCCAAGCCGGTACCAGAACCACTGTTATGTCCACGGTCACCGCGCTCCACACTATAAAACATGTCGAAAACACGATGACGATCTTCTTCGGGAATTCCCGGACCGTGATCACTCACGTCGATGCAAAGTCGGGTATCGTCGAATTGTGCCTGCAATACAATCGGATGCTCGGGTGAATTAAATTTCGCAGCATTTTCCAATACATTGAATAAAGCTTGTTCGATCAAGGCCGGATTTACATTGAGCAAAGGCATTTGCGCGGGAAGGATTAATTCGACAATGGTCGCCGGATATAATTTTTTCAATCTTGGCAACACCGCGCCGCAGAGCTCATCCAACCCCACCCATTCGCGTTCGACGGCAAGCGAGCCATGTCCGATGCGTGTCATATCCAATAAATTCTGGATGTAACGATCGAGACGCTGACCTTCAATCAGAATATTTTCCGCCAGTACGAATTGATCTTCGGTTGATAATTTGTCGCGATAAACACTCAGGCTTTCCGCACTACCAATAATGGTCGATAGCGGCGAGCGTAAATCATGCGAAACCGATGACAACAAAGCAGTCCGCAGACGTTCTGTTTCGCCCTGCACGCGCGCGAGTTCCAGCTGATTGACCAAGCGCGTTCTTGCCAAAGCCTGCGCCAAATCCTGCACCATCGCTTGTGCCAGACTCATACGCTCAGGCGTGATGGATTCATTCTTCTCCAGGAAACGCAAACAAACAGCACCGATGGCATGCTCGCCGACGGTCAGCGGCAAACACCACCATGCAACATCACGTAGCGTGTCGGTACTGAACCCTGCCGGCTGCTGATGTGCCAGACACCAGTCGGCAGCAGCGCGCGCCGATACTTCGAGCACGATGTCTTTTGGTTCCGAAGCCAATTCAGCCATGCGTGATTTTCCATCCACCGACAACACCACCACTTCTGCAGCCAGTGCGGTATTCATTGTGCGCAATGTGACTCGCAAAACTTCGGATTCATCGGCCGCTGCCGATAATTGCTGACCCAATCGCTGCATGACTTCGGTGTGACCGTGCGCACTGCGCAACAAAATGACCTGTGTTCGCAAACGATTCGCCAGGCGTCCGCAAATCAAGGCGACAATCAGGAACATGATGACAGTCGCCACCCCCTGACTGGCAGAAATATAAAGCGTATAGCGCGGATGAATAAAGAAAAAGTTATAGGAAAGAAAACAAAGTATTGCGGCATAGACTGCCACTGACATCCGGCTTCTGACAGCGACAAATAATACTGCCGTAATAAACACCAGCGATAAATCGTCAAACGACAGAAACCGCTCCGCCAAGGCTGCAATCAAGACTGCGAGCGCAGCGGCCAAACTGGCGTAGATAATTTCCGGCAATAGCACCGATGCCTTCGGTGCATTGCCTTCCAACGCGCGTCTTGCCTTGGCACGCGCGTACGGGGTGTTGATAATCGTGAGCTCGAAATGCGCGCCTTTCTGCAGCAGTTGCTGCGTGAGCGTGCGATTGAACATGCGGGCAAATGGTCGCTCGCGTGTGCGACCAATGACGACCGTTGAAACCGCATTGCGGCTCGCGTAGGCCAGCAATTCATCGACCACGGTAAGCCCTGGCAAAATGGCACAGTCGCCACCGAGTTTTCGAGTCAAGGCAAAACATTGCTCAACAATCCGGTGGCGTTCACGACTGACATTTCCATTATCAACGAACACCACCGTCCATGGCGCTTGCCGACGCTCGGCAATTTTTCGCGTCGCGCGCACGAGGTATTCGCTATTGTCGAAACCATCAATCGCGGCAATCACCCGACGACGCACGGGCACGGTATTGGTGCCGCGCGCCGTCATTTGTTCACGCATATCCGCGTCAACACGATCAGCAATCTGCTGCACGGCCAAATCGCGTAATGCCGTCAAATTCGAGGTCGAGAAGAATGCCTGCAATGCCGATGCTGCCTGCTCGGGCATATAGACTTTGCCCTGCTGCAAACGTTGAATCAATTCACGCGGCGGCAAATCCACCAGCACAATATCGCGGGCGCGATCAAGGATGGCATCCGGTACCGTTTCGCGCACACGAACGCCGGTAATTTGTAGCACCACATCATTCAAACTTTCGATGTGTTGAATATTGATTGTTGTATAAACATCGATACCGGCATCAAGAATTTCTTCAATATCCTGATAGCGGCGTTCGTGCCGACTACCAGGAATATTTTGATGTGCCAGTTCATCAATGATGGCGACTTGCGGTTTGCGCGCCAGCAATGCATCTAGATCGAATTCGTCGAGTGCCTGCGATTTGTAGGCAGCTTGCCGACGTGGCAGCAGCTCGAGCCCCTCCATCAAAGCCTGGGTTTCAACACGGCCGTGGGTTTCTACCAAGCCCACGACGACATCGATATGTTGCCGTTGCAGTTCACGCGCTGCGCTGAGCATGGCGAAGGTTTTACCAACGCCGGGCGCCGCGCCCAGGAATATTTTTAACTGGCCGCTGCGCTCGCGCTGCAAGTTTCCCAGTAAAGCATCGGCCTGTGCACTGCGGTCGGTATTCATCAGATCAAGGCGTTATCGCATCCAGAGCAAGGTTTAATTGAAGCACATTCACCCGCGCCTGTCCCAGCAGACCGAAGGTCGGCGCCTGTGTGTTGGTATCAATCAGCCCCTGCACTTTCTCGACACTCAGTCCGCGTGCTTTTGCAACGCGGGCCAATTGCATCTGCGCCGCTTCGGGCGAGATATGCGGATCGATACCGGAACCCGACGTCGTCACCATATCGACGGGAATCGCCGTTGCTGCAATATTTTCACGTGCCGAAATATTTTTTGCGCTTTCTGCGATGCGTTCACGCAAGACCGGATTGCTGGTCGCCAAATTACTGCCCGACATGGCGCGCGGATCATAATTTGCCGCCGATGGTCGTGACTGGAAATAGCCATCACTGACAAAATTCTGGGATACCAGCGATGACCCGACTGCTTTGCCGTCATGAATAATCAGACTGCCATTGGCCTGTGCCGGAAATAAAAGCCCGCCTGCAAAAGTGGCAAGCACCGGAGCCATCAAACCAAACAAGACCATCGAAACAATGGCAAAACGCATGGCGGAAAAAACGTTGCTGGCGGCTTTGTCGTCAATAGTGGATTCAATAGAGGTATTCATTTTCATGCTCCAACAATCGCGACCAGAATCAGGTCGATACATTTGATGCCGACGAACGGCAATAACACACCACCCAAACCGTAGACCAACAAGTTTCTTCGCAATAAAGAAGCTGCGCTCGATGGCGTAAACGAAATACCGCGCAATGCCAAGGGAATCAGTGCGGGAATAATCAATGCATTGAATATCAAGGCCGATAACACGGCATTTTCCGGACTGGAAAGTTTCATCACATCCAGCGCGGCCAAGGCAGGTAACTGTGCTGCAAATACGGCAGGGATAATCGCGAAATATTTCGCCACATCATTCGCCAGTGAAAAAGTCGTCAAGGCACCACGGGTAATCAATAATTGTTTTCCGATTTCAACAATCGACAATAATTTGGTCGGATCGGAATCCAGATCCACCATATTGCCTGCCTCTTTTGCCGCTTGCGTACCGGCATTCATTGCCAGGCCAATATCGGCTTGTGCCAATGCCGGTGCATCATTGGTGCCATCACCGACCATGGCGACCAATTTTCCAAGCGCTTGTTCGTCGCGAATGCGCTGTAATTTATTTTCAGGTGTGGCTTCGGCGATAAAGTCATCGACACCCGCCGTTGCCGCGATGGCGGCGGCAGTAATCGGGTTGTCGCCGGTGATCATGATGGTTTTCACACCGAGTGCGCGCAGGCCTGCAAAACGCTCACGCACACCATGTTTGACCACGTCGGAAAGCGCAATCACTCCCAACAAATGCTTACCTTCGGCGACGACAAGCGGTGTCGCACCACTGCGCGCGACCTGTTCAATCCAGGTATGCAATTCGATGGTAATGATTTGCGAGCCCTGTTCTTTTGCCCAGCGCTCGATGGAATCACCGGCACCTTTGCGAATATGTCGATCACCAATATCAACGCCGGACATTCTGGTTTGTGCACTGAATGGGATGTAATGCGGATTGACCGGATCTTCCAGAGTGCAGCCTTGCTTGCGTGCAAGGGCAACAACGGATTTCCCCTCGGGTGTCGGGTCCGCCAATGACGACAATAAAGCAGCATCACGCAATTGCGCTTTAGTCACACCGGCTAGCGGCATGAAGTCGGTCGCTTGGCGATCACCGTAGGTAATGGTGCCGGTTTTATCGAGCATTAAAGTATCGATGTCGCCGGCAAGCTCGACCGCTTTACCGGATTTGGCAATCACATTGGCCTGTAGTGCGCGATTCATGCCGGCGATACCAATCGCAGGTAACAAACCGCCGATGGTTGTCGGGATCAAACACACCAGCAATGCAATCAAGGTAACGACACCGACTTTAGCACCCACAAAATTCGCTATGAATGGCAAGGCCACAACGACGACTAAAAATGCCAAGGTCATGGCTGACAATAAAACCGTCAATGCCAATTCGTTGGGTGTTTTCAAACGTGATGCACCTTCTACCAAGGCAATCATGCGATCAAGAAAACTATGGCCAGGGTCACTGGAGACTCGCACCAGAATTTCATCGGTCAATACTTTGGTGCCGCCAATAACACCGGAGCGATCGGTTCCTGCTTCACGTAACACCGGCGCTGATTCGCCCGTTACGGCGGCTTCATTGATGCTGGCAATGCCTTCAATAATTTCGCCGTCGGCCGGAATCAATTCGTTGGCGCTGACTTTTACCAAATCATCTTTGCGCAACAAACTGGCGGAGATTTTTTCTTCAACACCATTAACGATTCGTCTTGCCACCAATTCCGCGCGTGCCGAACGCAGGCTGGCGGCCTGACCCCGTCCACGCGCCTCGGCAATGGATTCGGCAAAATTCGCAAACAACACGGTCGCCAATAAA
>JBDTTC010000147.1:0-2673 GCA_039930825.1 Arenimonas sp. | reverse complement strand
CCTGTCACTGACGATCGGCGTTTTGTCGAGCGTTTTGGCATTAGCGCTAGGCGTCAGTATCGGCGCGATTGCCGGCTATGCCGGCGGCTTGGTCGAACGCGTGATCGTACGCTTGCTGGACGTAATGTCGGCCTTGCCGTTTTTATTGATCGTGATTTTATTATTGAGCTTATTCGGTCGTTCGTTGTTTTTATTACTGGGCGCGATTGGCGCCTACGTCTGGATAGATTTGGCACGCGTAATGCGCAGCGAGGCTGCCCGTTTGCGGGAAGCACCTTTCGTATTGGCTTCGATTGCCGC
Source organism: Arenimonas sp. (assembly GCA_039930825.1). Lineage (GTDB taxonomy): Bacteria > Pseudomonadota > Gammaproteobacteria > Xanthomonadales > Xanthomonadaceae > Arenimonas. The sequence goes on along the minus strand of JBDTTC010000147.1, from coordinate 2,373 downwards.
CGGTGCGCGTTTCGATCAGGTGCTGCGCTGGCATCTTTTACCCAATCTAATGCCAATTGCCTGGGTGTATCTGGGATTGATTCTGCCACAAGCGATTCTGGTCGAAAGTTTTCTTGGCTTTCTGGGACTTAGCGTGGACGAGCCTTCGGCAAGCTGGGGTAGCTTGCTCTATGAAGGCGCGCAGGAAATGGACAGCGCGCCATGGTCGCTGATTTTCCCGGCGATTTTTCTGGTCGCTACTTTGGCCAGTTTCCAGTTTCTTGGTGACGGCCTGCGTGACTGGCTCGATGTGCGCAAGGATGATTCGCGATGACGCCGGTTTTCAGCATTGAAAACCTGCAAGTACATTGGGCGAAACAGGTCGAACCCTTGCTTGGCCCTTTGACTTTGCAATGCGCGCAATCCGAATGCCTGGGCTTGGTGGGTGAATCGGGTAGCGGCAAAAGTCTGACCGCACTGTCGCTGCTCGGCTTATTGCCGCCAGGCTTGCGGGCAAGTGGCCGCTTGCGATTATTCGGCGAAGATATTGTTTTCAATTCACCGCAACATCTCGCCTTCTTGGGCCACGCCATTGCCTGGATGCCGCAGGATGCCTCGGCCGCCCTGCATCCTCTGCGTACCGTTGGCGACCAGCTTTGCGAAGCGATTAAAGTCTTGCAGAAAATAACCGCTAGCGAAGCGAAAACAGCGGCGCTGCATTTATTCACGCAACTTGAATTGCCGGAACCCGAACAATTGCAGCACCGTTATCCGCACCAACTCTCGGGTGGGCAACGGCAACGAGTTCTTTTGGCCATTGCATTGGCCGGAAAACCAAAAATCCTGATTGCCGACGAACCCACTTCCGCACTCGATCCACGTCTGGCGCGTGAAGCACTGGAGCTGCTAGATTCATTGCGGCAAAAATTGCAGCTGGCAATTTTATTAATCAGCCACGACTTACCCTTGATGGGTGCCTACGCACAACGCGTGACGGTGTTACAACGCGGGAAAATCGTCGAAGCTGGCAGCGTAGCGCAAATTTTCCACAACGCCCAACATCCATACACCCAAGAGTTACTTGCTGCCGAACATATGCCCGCTCCCGCAGCGCATGTCATTGGCGCATCTCTATTGCAAGTGAATCAACTCAGCATTCGCTACCCACGTGCAAAAACCAATGCAGTTGACGATGCGCAATTCGACCTGAAGCGCGGTGAATGCCTGGTCGTGCTTGGCGAAAGCGGAAGCGGCAAGAGCAGTTTGGGTCGCGCGTTACTCAGGCTAATAAAGCACGGCGTCAGCGGAAGCGTAAAGCTGGATGGCGAGGACATCCTGCAGGCTCCACACCATCGGCTGCGCTTGTTGCGACGGCGCATGGGCGTTGTCTTCCAGGACCCGGCAGCTTCGCTGAATCCACGCCAAAAAATAATCGACATCATCAGCGAACCGCTTTGCATACAAACCGACATGAATGCCGCCCAGCGTCGCGAACGCGCTAGCGAGTTGTTGCGCCAAGTCGGCATGGACGATACTGCGCTTGAACGTTACCGACACCAATTTTCCGGTGGCCAGCAGCAACGCATCGCCATTGCGCGCGCACTGGCGATGTCGCCGGACATCTTGCTTTGCGATGAAGCTGTTTCCGCGCTTGATGCCCATCATCGTTCGGAAATTGTCCGCCTGCTGGGCGACATAGTTCAATCACGCGGCGTGGCACTGGTATTTATCACCCATGACCTCGCATGCGCCAAGGCTTTAGCTGATCAGGTATTGGTCATGGACAAGGGACGTATTTTGGAACACGGATCGGCCAGCAATATTTGGCAACATGCGCAACATCCTGTAACACGCTCGTTATTAGCGGCCAGACACAGCGTTGCGAGCTAGACGAAAACAGCTCGCTGTGGCAACGTGCTCACAATGGCTTTTAGAAATCTTCTATTACGTGAACCCACCTCTTTCGACCAGACATTGCTCTGGGCGCAGGACATGGCATCGCTTGCAAGTGCCACTCTGCTCCATTTCGAAAGTCTGGGCGCGCGCAATGCCAAACTGGTCTGGCATACGGCCTTGTCCGAGCCGAATGACTGGAGATCGGTACCGGATACGGAATTGACCGATGACGAAATTGTCCTGGTTCGACAAGCCCGCCAGCAAGGCAGTTACGCCGAGAAAATCGGTGACGAAATACTGCACGTAGTTACCTTATTGACTGGCCAGCAACATCTGTGGGCCTGCCTTTGCGTTGATCTAGACACCAACGTCTCAGACCCTCGCCAGCAAAACGAATGGCAGGAATCACTCAGCAAACTCGCCTTGCGTAGTCAATCAGTATTGCAAACCGAACGCTTGCGGGTCCAAAACGAGATCGCCGCGCGGCCGTTGATCCAC
>JBDTTC010000146.1:0-5034 GCA_039930825.1 Arenimonas sp. | reverse complement strand
AAACCTTTTACATTGCCGCGGCAGATCGCCAGATAGTCATCATCAGCCTTGATCGCCGCCTGATTCGCCAATACGGCATCGTGCCATCGGCCGACGCGCGAATAAATATGCGCCGGCATGTGTACCAGATGACCCGAAGCGGGAATCAGGGTTCGCAAATGATCGGCTGCGGCCACACCTTTGGCGGGATCGGAAGAAGCTTCAACCGCATGCACATACAAATGCAAAGCGCCGGCATGGTCGGGGAATTGCTTGATCACCGATTCCAGCGCCGCCACGATTTTTTTAGTGTTGCCTTTGGGGCGCAACTTTACATCGTAATAATCCCAAGGCTGCAAATCCATCATGGCTTCGGCATGAAAAGTTAAAGCGTCGGGATCTTCCGGGAATTCTTCAGCCAGTTTGCCAGTGGCATTGGCGTAAGCGATATCAAGTTGTTTGCGATTTTCAGGCGGGGTTTCCGCATACCTCGCCGACAATGCTTTGATGAAGGCTTGCTCTCGCGGCGTAGTTTTTGACGACAAGGCCTGAGCTTTTTGCAGACGAGCCCAAGCGTTCGCATTGTTTGCCGGGTCCATGCCTGAATTGACATGCGGGCCCAGAACCAGAGCCGAACCCCACCAGCACATGGCACAGTCAGGGTCGATTTCCGTGGCCTTGATAAAAGAGCGCTCGGCCGCATCGTGGTTGAAGCCATAAGTCAGCATTAGCCCCTGATCAAACCATTTTTGTACTTCGGGGCCTTTGCTGCTGATCGAAAAATGATAATCGCCAAGACCTTGCAATAAAGTCGCCCCAGGAATGACATCGGGTGCAGGTTCAGCTAATGCCATCTCCGGCGGCGGCAGATCTGAATTTGTGGGCGCAATTTCAGTCGAAGGCGACGAAATTGGAACGGTCTGAGTGCTGTCAGGGGCTATTTGTGTCTCGATATAGGACAATATCTCCGGATTATCACGGCAATAAAGAACCCCCCCGATGCCGATAACACCCACCAATACAATAAGTAGCGGACGCTTCATAAGTCATACCAACCACGAATTTGGACACTACTTTTCTACGCCAAACGTCCGTTTGTTGCAAGTGTTGAGCGGACAGGAATCAGTTTTAAATGGCCTCGCAACAAGCGAAATCTAGTCACGAAACCAGGCAAGTTGAGCTATGTTGTCCTATGCACCTGCATGCGTCGGGCGAGGAAATCATTTTTAACTCTGGATTTCAAAGTGCGATCGAGCACAGCCTGTCCACATTGCTAGGAGTTATGCTTGGCTTAACGCCGGTGCTACTGGTAGCTAATTTTTGGAAATCTTATGCGCAATCTTGATTTTAGTTCTTGGTCGACAATATTGACGACGTTTATCAGCCTTGGGCTGGTCACATTAATTGGTGTCGGTATTCGGTTGGTGTTGATGCAGACCATCCAGCAGAAAAGAGAGCGTGAGAATCGGCAAGTAAATGAACGTTTGCGAATTCTGATTGCGGCTTACAAAACTTTAGGCGGTTCGTTTACAGGTAATTTGTTAGTGGATCCGATGCATTTGGGCGAACTTAGAAAGGCTGAAAACGCTAGTGAATTGGAATCTTCCAGCAGCGACCGTACGAGGCGCATTCGCGATGCAGTAGAAGCGGCATTGTCCGATATTTTGCTGCTTGGCACAGAAGAACAGGTAAAGCTGGCGACCAAAGCGGTAAATGAATTGGTCGCCGGGCGCAGTGTGGACACCAACGAACTCGTAGCTTCATTGCGTGTTTTTATCCGCAGTGTGCTCGACCTTGAACCAGTGCATGCCGATACCTTGGCCTTGAAGCAAGGCCCAAGTCGCCCCGGGGGTAATGCAGGTGGTAAAGGCAAAGAAGGCGGCGGACGTGATGAAGGACGTGGTGGCGGCAAAGGTGGTGGCGGTGGCGGTGGCGGAGCCATGGCCGGTGGTGGTATGGGAATGGGTTTAGGTCTGGGTGTTGGCTCGCATCTGGATGATGAGCACGGGGATAAATAAGCTAAAGCGGTATTCAGGCTCTAGGTTGGAGCCCTTGGCCCAACGCTTTTGTCGTAGCAATAATTTATTTTTCATTATCGCGATTTGCTTTGTGAAGAATGTGAGTATTTTCGTTTAGTAAAAACATTGATGCGTCCAGCTAATGTCCTATCCCGCTTTATTCTTTTGGAGATAAACCCGAATGCTTTACCCGAAATCATGCGGCAAGTACCAATGCATCTCACTAATGCTTTTGCTGATGGTGCCGATAATGGCAAATGCCCAGCAGCAGGTTAAGACTTATGTAGCCTATGAAAATGCTCCAATGGAGTATCGCGATTTTTTTATGAAGGCTGCCGAAGCCAACAAACTCGTCGACCCCTTGGCGCGTTGCTTGGCTTTTCCCGACGCGCCAGGTAACCAATGGGCCGTTGGCGAAGTAAAGGCGCATTGCGAATTCAATTTCAGCAAGCGGCCGAGTCTGGTCGAAATCAAAGCCTTTCTCGATAGTGGCAACGTTACTGGTCTTGATGAATTATTCAACAGTTATCTGGAAAGGCATTTTTCAAAGGACGAATTTAGTGAAGAAATTCATGCTTTATATGAATTGTTCGATTCTTCTTATGAATCGGGACGACTATCCAAAGTATGGCTTGATAAAGCACCGAACAGCGCATACGCGATGGTGGCGCGTGCCGAGTATTTTCGCAGGATGGCATCAACGGCTCGAGGTGGAAAATATGTGTCGGAAACACCGCAGGAAAATCTAGCCCGAATGTCTGAGTTTTCCACGCTTTCAGTAGATCTTTATCAGCGGGCGCTCGTGTTGGAGCCACGGATGATTCAGGCATACGTAGGTCTATTAAGTATAGGTGCAATCGATTCACGTTCCGACGTTATGAGAATTGCTATCAAGAAGGGCTACGCGCTTGACCCCGCCTGCTATGTATTGACTTCGGTAAACATGGATTATCTAGAGCCACGCTGGGGCGGAAGTTATCCGCAGATGCAGAAATTAGCTGAACAATTTTCCATTTATTTGCCACAACGGCCTTTGTTATCAATTAACGTTTCTGGGGCTTATCTGGACATGGCAAATACGTTATGGTCGGCAAAAAAGTACCCTGAAGCCGTTACGATTTATGAAAAGATTATGCCCGTCTCTTCAGACGCTAAACCGTATGAAAGTGCCGGTTTATTAATGTCGTACTTGGATAAACCTGACCGCTGGCGTGAACTTCTGTATCTAGTTGCGGCAAGCCGTTTTACATCAGTAGTCAATACAAAGGCGAGTGTAAATCGCGAACGTGGCCGTTTACTGCTGTTCATGGCAAGTGACCTTGATGGTGCGTATGCGAATCTGAAACAGGCGGTCATGACAGATCCAGAAGATGCCAATGGCCATTATCTACTCGGCTCGTCACTGATGGAAATGAATCGCTTTACGGAAGCAGAAGCCGAGTATTTGCTTGCTCTGAATAATAAAACTAAAAATAACCTACGCCGTGATTCGTTATATGCTTTTACCAGCGCATTGCTTTTGGGTGGCATGACCGAAAAAGCTCGGACAAATTCGGGCATGCTAGTGCAGGAATTTCCCGACTATGCCAAGGGCTGGTTACAGTATGCTCGTGTTCTCAGTGCGCTGAAAGATTCTAGTTTCAGCAAAGCACTTGAAAAGTTCATGGCGCTAGCCGATCCAAAGGACGAATCACTTAAGCGGGACCGAGAGCAGGTGGGTAAATACCTTCAACGACAGGCTGAACAAAAATCCGGAAGTGCCAAGCCATGACTTTCAACAATGCGTTGCTTGTCGTCAGTTCGCTATCATTTTTTTTTATGCCGTCAGCTTCTGCTAACAGCGTTTTATCCGTTACCGAAAAAGTAGCTGGTAAGTCACAATCGGTCTATACGAAGCAGTGGTGGCAGTGGGTAAATCTTGTTCCCCCCGGTGTGAAGCCGTATCAAGATCCAACTGGTGCGTTATGCGGCATGAATCAGAAATATGATGTCTGGTTTTTAGCAGGAACTGACGGTACCGATGATGTGATTCGTGAATGCGTCGTGCCGGTCGGAAAGTACCTGTTTTTTCCTGTTATTAATATGCTGGGACATTCGTCTCCAGGAAAAACCCTGACTTGTGATCAGGCCAAGTTAGAGGCATCCGAAAACAATGATCATCTGATGTGGGCTAAAGTCGAAATTGATGGCGTAGTTGTGCAGAAAATAAAGAGCCATCGGATTAGACCCGATATCTGTTTTGATGCCTATCCCATAGCGTCTTACCTCAACAAGCCGCAGTCTTATTTTCCTGCGGCAACGGATGGTTATTGGTTGATGCTTAAGCCTTTATCGCCCGGAAGTCACATCATCAACGTCAGAGCTCGTTACAGCAATCCGGGTAGCCAATTTGGAGATTTGGAGCAGATTTTTGAGTATCGCTTATGGATAAAAAGTAAAAATGCTGAAAGTAGCCCCCCAGAAAAACAGTCTTTGATTAATGTATAAATTTGTTTAATCAATACGATAAACGCAATGAGCTGGGCATTGGTTGGCGCCTTGGCCAAATGCATTTAATCGTTAAATGTGATGCCGATAATTTATCGCAATCTATGTTGGGCCGAGGCCCGACCTAGATTAAATCTTCGCACGCGCCATGCATTTTTGATAACGCTGATTAACACGATTGGCGAACCATTCGGTGGTGAGTTTTCGGGTGATTTTTGGACTATTTAGCCTAATGCGTGGAAGCATGGCATGCGGCAAGGGCTTGATGTTTCGTTTGTCGGCGATGGCGAATGCGTGAGTATATAAAACGCTGTCTTCAAAGTGTTGCATTGCCGAAAGTAGCAGATCGCTATGAATTTCTTCATCAGTCATTGCTAGTTGGGTCGCCATGTTGCGCACGGCGGATTCGGTTTCGCTAAGCTTGTTTTTAGTCTTGTCTTTTTTATAGCGGATTAAATCGCCATCAAGGTCCAGCGGAATGCCGGTCGCAACCGATACCGCATTTTGGAAAGCAACATTGCGGCTAGCGTAATGGCCGGCGTTGTAGTCG
>JBDTTC010000145.1:0-14375 GCA_039930825.1 Arenimonas sp. | reverse complement strand
ACTGAACCCATCTGTGCGCTGAGGCACACCTGTCGCATGAACATGGTTGCGGTTCATACAGGGCGGTGCAAGAACAAAGTTGAAAGGAGCATGTCTGTTCGCTGACGCACATTGCGATATCGCCGACAAAAGCGCCGTTCATACACTCTTCGTCATCATGCAACCATCCCATCAACAAGAAGTATAAAAATGAAATCCGATAATATGCTGAAGTTTGCGCTGATCAATTCGTTGCTCGCGCTATCCATATCGAATGCTTTCGCTGCAGCCGATACCTCCGTTCAATTGACCGCTGCGGCGGTCAATGACACAACATTACTTGAAGTGGTGGATGCGAAAGCAGGGCGTGTTTCGACTCTGCGGGCGCAGATATTGCTTGATCGCGCGCATTTCTCACCGGGTGAAATCGATGCATCATTTGGCGGCAATATGCGTAATGCAATCTCCGCCTACCAGGCCAGCAATAACCTGACAGTCTCAGGCACGATTGATGCTGCAACTTGGGCTGCATTGAACAAAGATGATTTACCCGCGCTATCTACATACACCATTACCGAAGCGGATGCCGCCGGTCCTTTTATGGTGATTCCGGCAAGCATGCTCGAGAAATCGAAGCTACCGGCATTAGGCTATTCTTCGTCGGCTGAAGCGCTGGGTGAAAAATTCCACATTAGCCCGCGCTTGCTGCAGCAGCTTAATACCGGAAAAAACTTCAATACCGCAGGCGAAGAACTTATAGTACCGAATGTGTTGTCGCCGGAACCTTTGCCTGCGGCGGCCAAAGTAGTCGTTGATCGTTCTGATTCCTCGGTATCGCTGCTCGACGCCACTGATAAAGTGATCGCGCGCTACCCCGCTTCGAGTGGCAGTAAATACGATCCCTTACCGGTTGGCGATTGGAAAATCAATGGTACGACCACAAACCCTGTTTTCCACTACAACCCAAAACTTTTCTGGGATGCAAAACCTAAAAGTGAAAAAGCCGTAATCCCCGCGGGCCCAAATAATCCAGTGGGAAGTGTCTGGGTAGATCTGTCGAAGGAACATTACGGCATTCACGGCACACCCGAGCCGTCCAAAATCGGCAAAACCGAATCACATGGTTGTATTCGGTTGAGTAATTGGAATGCGACTGAATTTGCAGCTGCCGTATCGCCTGGCATGGCTGCGAAGTTGCAAGAATAAATCTGACAGGAGACAAATCATAATGCGTATTTTGATATTTCTACTGGGCGCCATGCTGGGCGCGACGCTCACATTATTTGTCGTGCTGATGCAGTGGAATGCACCTGATAAATTGGGCTGGTCAATTCCATGGCTGCCAAAAGCGGTGCCGCAGGATGTGACGAGTTTGGGAACTATTCGTGCAATACCGCCGGTGGCGGCACCGGCTAGCAATGCCTATCCAGAGCCCGATATGAGTGCGGAAATTATTGCAGAACCAACGCCAATGCCGTGGCCACCATTCTCAGTCGAAAAGGAATCTTCGCCGGTAGACGCAGTTCAATCGAGTTCATTATTGATGCCGATAACGAGCGTCAAGGCAAGCCAGTTAAGCGATACTTTCAACGATGCACGCAGCGGCGGTCGCGTACATGACGCGATTGACATCATGGCGCCGAAAGGTACGCCGGTCATCGCTGTCAACGATGGAAAACTGGTGAAGCTTTTTAATAGTAAGCAAGGCGGCCTTACGGTTTACCAGTTTGATCCGACCGAAACGCATGCCTATTACTATGCCCACCTGGATAGCTACGCGCCGGGTATAAAAGAAGGCGATTCACTGATGCGTGGCGACGTTATCGGCTACGTCGGCAGTACCGGCAATGCTAGCCCAGATGCACCGCATTTGCATTTTGCCGTGTTCGTTCTCGGTCCGGAAAAGAAATGGTGGCAAGGCACAGCCATTAACCCATATCCGTTATTGGGCGGCATCGTGAAAAAGTAGTCGCCAGCGATTTTTATTCTGTTGACAGGCTAGGCATACTACCCTCAGATTATTCTCGGGGTTTTTTCGATATGCGAATTTTGATTGTATTTCTATTGTTGACCGCTTCGCAGGCAAATGCATCGGCTTTATATAAATGCGAGGGTCCGATGAAAGATGCAGTCAGCATTCAATCCGAACCCTGTGCCAAGGGAGCGAAACAAGTGTGGGTGCGCGACGGAACACCGGAGTCGCCGCAGACGAACGAACAATTGCGCGCCAGCCAGGCCAAGCAAAGGAAAGACGAGGAAGATGCTAGGTCATTAGCAAGAACAGCCGGTACTGATAGACAAACTAGCGGAACGGTTTATTACAATAATTCGGATGCCGACAATGCAAGGCAGCGCTGTAATTCCGCAAAGCAACAGGCAAAAGTCATTCGGGACCGCGACTGGAAACGTTTGACGGTCGAGCGACTTCGTCAACTAGACGCCTGGGTCGAATCGGAATGTAAGTCTAAATCTAAATAGTGTGGCGTTGCGTACTCACCGTAATGTCGGGATAGAAATTTCAGATACTATCCGCCAACTTTCCAATGATGGAGAGCTGAAATTGACTTAGCCGTTTGTGGCGATAAGGGAGCTGTGTTATTGCCGTAGTGGGATAAGCACACCACCACCACCCAGTGTTGACTCAAGAGGCGGATTGACTTCGTCCTGGGCTGGCACTGGAGTCAAAGGCTCGGTAACCGGAACTTCTGCTGGCAGATTACCCGGTTGATTATCTTCTCCATCATCATGTTTTGGATCGGGATCAAGGACCATCATGATAAACGTCGGTGCGCTATTGGCTGGTCCGGTGGTCGTATTTACACCAGGAAGCGATGTCATTCCGGTGATTTTATCGCGATCTTTTTGATTGTTCACTTTGACCTCTACGGGAATATTCGAATGCATTGAACCTAAATATGCAATGTAATTTATGCCGGGATTTCGTACTGGTAAATTGAAATTGATTTGTAGAAAATAATTATTCAGGACAATGAATTAGATGTTGGGTAAATTTTTCACGACTGCAGCATTGACTGTGCTCGAAAAAATCCTCACATAGTCAGTTGTTCATGCTTGCGTTTAGTCAAGCTATCGACAACAAACTATGTGAGGTGGGCGTAGTGATGGCCGTGAGGGAGAACTGCGACTTGTCGCACCATGCCCGCATCAGAAATTTCAAGATGCACATGCCTGTTTCGGAACTCTTTTTTTGCAGTTGCCGTCATCTTTTTAAAGCTGCATGTCAAAAGTTCCAACGTATCTATTCGAGCCAAGTGAAGTTCCTAGTTACCAAAGACTTAAATTCAACTGTTGCGACACAAACTAGTTATCACATCAATCTGCTTTCCTATTTCTTGTCGTCGGTGTGGCGATCGGCTTCTTTCTCGATTTTTTCGCCGGCTTTCTGGGTATCTTTTCCTACGCCAGCCATGGTGTTGCAGGCAGTCAGGCCAATAACGAAAGCGCCAAGTAACAATGCAACCGAAACCTTACGAATAGTATTTTTCATGATGTTCTCCTGGGAATTTTCAAGCACCGCCAGCGATGCTGCTGGTGGTTCGTGGCCAATACTAGGATTTGCCTGGAACCCTGTCCGTGCGCTGGCACACCTAAAAATAAGCCTGGTTATGTGCGTTAACGTACTAATCATTTCTGCGCCTTATCTTATGCTGTTTCTGACTGAACCAGTCATGACATTAGGAGATTCACCATGTTGCATTACGCCGTCGTATTTCTAGTTATTGCTCTCATTGCCGGTGTTTTGGGTTTTGGCGGTATTGCTGGCTCCGCTATTGGAATTGCGAAAATACTGTTCTACATCTTTCTTGTCTTGTTTGTAGTGTCCTTGCTGATGGGCAGACGCGGAAGCTGAATTACCTGCCATGCGAGTGCATGGCAGCCATACCGAAATAAGTTAAAGAATAAATGCAGGAGATCCATATGAACGGAACTAAATTGGCAGCCATTATCCTGATAATTGCAGGTGTGCTTGGCTTGGCGTATGGCGGCTTCACTTACACCAAAAAAACCGAACAGATAAAACTGGGCCCGATCGAGTTGACCGTAAAAGATAAAGAGACCGTCAATATTCCGGTCTGGCTTGGTGCCGGCGCGCTTATTGGTGGTGTTTTGTTGCTGGTTGTTGGCGGCAAGAAGTAAGTATATCTGACAGGTGTCACGTACTAGCCGTGGCTACCTGGTGCTTAAGAGTGCGTCGGGTTTGGAGTCCGCATGCATTGCCATCCATCGGTCTAGCTTGGCAATCTCATTGTTATGCTCGGCGATGATATGCATTGCCATATTGCGCAGCTGCTTGTCTTTGCCGTTTTTAATCTGCGCCTGTGACATCTCGACAGCTATTTGGTGATGCATGCGCATATTGGCCGCATAGTCGAAATCAACATCGCCAGTCGGAAATAATGTATGTGTTTTTGTATGGCTTATGTATTTGGCAGGAGCAGCTCGTGCGCGGGTAATGCCTGAAATATTGGCGCTACTATTCTGGGCAGTAATTGCCAATGCCAGTGTAATAAATGCCAGGCCAGTAAAAGACAGAATGAACCTGTGCGATCGACTATCTTGGATTTTCTTCGACATATCTATTTCCTTGAAATCTGTAAGCTGAAGCTTAGTTAGACTGCTGTCGGCGATAGGCCCACGTCAATCTGTAACCAAAGATATGATTCACACGATAGTTCGTCTGTGCGTCAGCACACGTGGTGATGGTGCCCAATAGACATTCGTACGTTGTCGAACAGACGAACTGTTGTCGTATTGCTATAAACGTCATTACGCTCGCACAACCAGAGTCACGACTGAAAGTGCATATCGAGAGTCCGAATGACTAATCCCGTATCACCGGCATTACTTGAAAAAATGGATGCCTATTGGCGTGCCGCCAACTATCTTTCGGTTGGGCAAATTTATTTGCAGGCCAATCCTTTATTGGAAGTTCCGTTGGCGATTGAGCATATCAAGCCACGCTTGCTCGGTCACTGGGGAACCACGCCGGGACTGAATCTGGTCTATGTCCATTTAAATCGCCTGATCAAGCAAAACGATCTCGACATGATAGTGCTCATCGGCCCGGGACATGGTGGGCCGGGCATTGTGGCAAATACTTATCTGGAAGGCTCCTACACCGACCACTACCCGGCAATCGAGCGAAACAGAAACGGACTCGAGCGTTTGTTCCGGCAATTCTCCTGGCCCAATGGAATTCCCAGTCACGTCTCTCCGGAAACACCGGGCTCGATTCACGAGGGCGGCGAATTGGGTTATTCACTGGCGCATGCATTTGGCGCCGCGTTCGACAATCCGGATTTAATCGTTGCCTGCATTATCGGTGACGGTGAAGCAGAAACCGGTGCACTGGCAACGAGCTGGCATTCGAACAAGTTCCTCAATCCAGCCAGAGACGGTGCAGTTATTCCCATTTTGCATCTCAACGGATTCAAGATTGCCAACCCAAGCATATTGGCCCGCATCGGCAACGAAGAACTAGCGGACTTGATGCACGGTTATGGCTATGAACCGTATTTCGTCGAAGGTGATGATCCGGCTTTTGTGCATAGCATGCTGGCCGAAACGTTTGACGAAGTATTAGAGGAAATTCAGAAGATTCAAATGGCTGCGCGTTCATTGGACAAAAACGAAATTCCCGAACGCCCGCATTGGCCGATGATTATTTTACGAACACCTAAAGGCTGGACCGGGCCAAAATTTGTCGATGATAAACCGGTGGAAGGCACATGGCGCTCGCATCAGGTTCCCATTGCGGATTTCAAAAACCCAAAACATTTGCAACAACTTGAAGACTGGTTGAAAAGCTATCGGCCGCAGGAACTTTTCGATTCACAAGGTCGTTTCATTGAGGAGCTGGCTGAGCTCGCGCCAACCGGAAAAAAGCGAATGGGTTCCAATCCTCATGCCAATGGCGGTGAATTATTACAGCCATTGACCATGCCGCATTTTCACAACTATGCCGTATCGATAACTCGACCCGGCAGCATAAAAGCTGCGGCGACGCAGATTTTGGGAACGTTTTTGCGCGATGTAATGAAGCTTAATCTCGACAAGAAGAATTTCCGTTTGTTCGGGCCGGACGAGACTGCGTCGAATCGTCTGCAGGCGGTCTTCGAAGTTTCCGGAAAGGAATGGATGGCCGAAACCGAAGTCAACGATACCAATCTAAGTACCGATGGCCGCGTCATGGAAGTACTGAGCGAGCATTTATGCGAGGGCTGGCTGGAAGGCTATCTACTGACAGGGCGACATGGTTTGTTTTCCTGTTACGAAGCTTTTATCCACATCATCGACTCCATGTTTAACCAGCATGCAAAATGGTTAAAGGTCTGTCGAACCATTCCATGGCGTAAACCGATTGCATCGCTGAATTATTTGCTGACCTCGCATGTTTGGCGACAGGATCATAACGGTTATTCACATCAAGACCCGGGCTTTATCGATATCGTTGGAAATAAAAAATCCGATGTGGTGCGAATTTATTTGCCGCCCGATGCGAACTGCCTGCTTTCGGTTGCCGATCATTGTTTGCGCAGCCGTAACTACGTCAACCTGATCATCGCCGGCAAGCAGCCTGAATGGCAATGGCTGGACATTGATGCTGCCGTTCGCCATTGCACGGCCGGTGCGGGAATCTGGCAATGGGCAAGTAATGATGGCGGAGAGCCCGATGTGGTGATGGCCTGTGCCGGCGACGTGCCGACGCTTGAAACGCTAGCGGCAGTAACGCTTTTGCGAAGCTATTTGCCGGGCATACGAATTCGCGTCGTAAACGTTGTCGACTTGATGGCATTGCAGCCGCAAAGCGAACATCCACATGGCATGCAAGACTACGATTTTGACCAGTTATTTACTACAGACAAGCCGGTCATATTTGCATTTCACGGCTATCCGGCGATGATTCACAAACTGACTTATCGCCGGAACAATCACGCCAATATCCATGTCCGCGGTTTCAAGGAAGAAGGTACCACCACCACACCGTTCGACATGGTGGTATTGAATAATCTTGATCGCTTTCAGCTCGCACTAGATGCCATACGTAGAATTCCGCGCTTCAGTGACCAGGTCGATATTGCGACCGCTCGCTACTGGGCCACCATCGAGCGCCACAAGCATTACATTACCGAGCATGGCGAAGACATGCCGGAAGTGCTCGACTGGCAATGGAGTGCTTGAAGATGTTGAATATTTTTGCACTCAATTGCGGTTCTTCTTCACTGAAATTCGGCATGTACAAGACGGATTATTCTGCATGTGAATGGATATTTTCCGGCGAGATTGAATCCATTGGTAGCGACAAAAGCGAATTCCGATTGCGGGATTCGCTCGAAAACATGTTACTGCACGAGACACTCGCTGTTCACGATCATCACGAAGCAATCATCCGGATAGAAACGCTATTTACCGAAGGCCAATTACCGATACCGGATGCAATCGGCCACCGCATCGTGCATGGTGGTCCCCGGCTACGAAACCATTGCATTATTGACGAAAACGTTTTGCATGAACTTGAAACGGCGGTGGCATTTGCACCCTTGCATACGCCAGCTTCATTGTCGGTAATTCGTTTTTGCCGGAAGCGCTTTCCGGAGTTGCCACAGGTGGCTTGTTTCGATACCACTTTTCATAAAGATCTGCCCGAGGTTGCGCGGATCTTGCCGATAGCAAGGGAGTTGCAGCTGGAGGGCATTCAACGCTATGGCTTTCACGGTTTGTCTTGCGAATCGGTGCTGCAACAATTGGCAGCCAATATGCCGGCTCGATTGATCATTGCGCACCTTGGCAATGGCGCCAGCGTGACCGCGATTGAAGATTCAAAATCCGTTGACACCAGTATGGGACTGACGCCTGCCGGTGGAATGATGATGGGTACGCGAAGCGGCGATCTTGATCCTGGCGTAATGCTCTATTTTTTGAAGCAGCAGAAATTTGATGCAGCCAGGCTGGAAGATTTGCTCAATCATCAGTCGGGCCTGCTCGGAGTTTCCGGCTTGAGTAGTGATATGCAGGTGTTGCATAAAGCTGCGGCTAGCAATAGCAACGCAAAATTGGCAATTAAGATGTTTTGCTATTTTGTCCGAAAGGAAATTGCGGCGATGATTTCGGCGATGGAAGGCATCGATATGTTGGTGTTTACCGGCGGTATTGGTGAAAATGATGCCATCGTTCGTGACGAGATCTGCTCGGGTCTGTCCTGGATCGGCATTTTGCTTGATGAAGCTAGTAACGAGGCCGCTAGCAACCCGATTCACAAGCTATCGTCGAGCTGCGCCGTACATGTGCTGCCATCCCGGGAGGAAACGCAAATAGCCTTGCACACCCATCAGTTGTGTTCGCAGCAAAACAGTTAGGCAATGTTATGTTTTTTGTGAAAACTTGCCATCGGTGCGTTGGCGAACAGTCATCAACTGCACGACTGCCTA
Organism: Arenimonas sp.; assembly: GCA_039930825.1. GTDB lineage: Bacteria > Pseudomonadota > Gammaproteobacteria > Xanthomonadales > Xanthomonadaceae > Arenimonas. The sequence goes on along the minus strand of JBDTTC010000145.1, from coordinate 5,946 downwards.
TATTCGAAGACAAAGACATCGTCTGGAAATTCCTGTCGATGCCATCGTTTCCGCATTCAAGGAATACGCACATGAATTACGTTGCCACCAAAGACAAAACCAAACTTTACGTAAAAGACTGGGGCACCGGCCAACCGGTCATTCTTCTGCATGGTTGGCCGCTTTCTTCCGATAGCTGGGATGATCAGGCCATGGCTATTGCAGATGCCGGTTATCGCGCTATTGCCTATGACCGTCGTGGTTTTGGCAGATCGTCGCAGCCGTGGACGGGTTACGACTATGACACCTTGAGCGATGATCTTGCCGCCGTGATTGACCACACCTGCTCGCAGGATGCAATTATTGTCGGCTTCTCGATGGGTGGCGGTGAAGTGGCACGTTATATGTCCCGACATGGTGGCAAATCGGTGGCGAAAGCGGCACTCATTTCGTCGGTTGTTCCTTTCCGTTTGAAGACCGAAGACAATCCCATGGGCACCGAACAGGAAGCCTTCGATAAAACAGCACACTTGATCAATGAAGACCGTGCAAAGTTCTTTACCGATTTTTTCCATACTTTTTTCGGAGTTGGAACGCTGGGTCATTTAGTCAGCAGCGAGTTGCTGGACAATATGCACAACGTCGCGATGCAGGCCAGCCTCAAGTCAACACTGGAATGTTTGAAATCATTTTCGAGCACCGACTTTCGTGGCGACCTCGCACATTTCAAAGTGCCAACCTTGATTATCCACGGAACTGAAGACAAGACGGTACCGCTTGAAGCGTCGGCGCGTCCGGCATCGCGAGGCATCGCGCAATCAACACTGATCGAATACGAAGGCGCACCGCACGGATTATTCGCCACCCAGAAAGCACGTTTGACCCAGGATCTGCTGGACTTTATTCGGAAGTGACAGCGGTGGCAATGTGCGTCAAAGCTCGCCTTGTTTTACTCTGGGCAGGCAGGGTGGCCTGCTGTCAATCAAGGGAGTAGCTGTATGGAACTTGGCATGATTGGTCTGGGACGTATGGGCGCGAATATGGCGCAGCGTTTGTTGCAGGGTCAACATCGTATAGTTGGATTTGATCCGAATCCGGAAACACGCAGCAATATCGAAACCAAAGGCATTGAGACGGTTGATTCCCTGGCGGCACTTCTGGCCAAACTATCGAGCCCGCGTGCCCTATGGTTGATGGTACCGGCAGGCGATATTGTCGATACAACGATCGACGCGCTTTTACCGATGTTGTCGCAGGGCGACACGCTCATTGATGGCGGAAATTCCAATTACAAAGATAGCCAGCGCCGGGCAAAAATGCTCGCCGAAAAAAATATCCATTACATTGATTGTGGCACCAGTGGCGGTGTCTGGGGTTTGGCTGAAGGCTATAGTCTGATGATCGGTGGCGAAAAAGCGGCCGTAGAAAATCTAAGGCCTTTTTTTGAAACTTTGGCGCCAGCGAAAGACCGCGGTTGGGGACATGTCGGCCCATGCGGCGCTGGCCATTTCACCAAGATGATTCATAACGGCATCGAGTACGGTTTGATGCAAGCGTATGCCGAAGGTTTTTCGATCCTGCAGCACAAAACAGAATTGAATCTGGATTTACATCAGGTCGCAGAAATCTGGCGGCACGGCAGTGTCGTGCGTTCGTGGCTGCTTGATCTGACATCGGATGCACTGGAGAAAAATCCGGCCATGGCAGGTATCGCTGCCTATGTCGATGATTCCGGCGAGGGTCGCTGGACGGTCTCGGAAGCGATCGACCTGAATGTTTCGGCACCGGTGATTACCTTGTCGCTGCTTGAGCGCCTGCGTTCGCGCGATCCGGATTGCTTCAGCGATAAATTACTGGCCGCGATACGCAACCAGTTTGGTGGTCATTCGATAAAAAAAGAATGAGTCTGCGTTGCCAAATCAATCGAGTTGAATAATTGCGGCTGGCTTTGGTGTACTTCGTTCCGTCCATATTTCCAGCAGTACCATCGTGATGGTCAGCACCATCGGGCCGAGAATAAGACCCGAGGGTCCGAATACGACCAGGCCGCCAACGACTGAAATAAAAACCGGAACGGTATGAAGTTTCAGCCGATTGCCGACCAGTATCGGACGTAATAGATTATCAATCGTGCCGACTACCAACAGACCCCAAAGCAATAGGATGAGCGCCTTGCCCCAACTGCCTTCCAGCGCCAGAAACACAACGGCAGGCACCCAAACGACAAAGGCACCCAGCACCGGGACGACAGCCAACACGGCCATCACCACGCCCCATAACAAGGGTGCGGACAGACCCAAAAACCAGAACATCAAGCCACCAAGAAAGCCCTGTACCGAAGATACGGCGAGCGTACCGTAAATACTCGCAAAAACGGTATCGTGGACACGGCTAAACATCTGGCTTATTTCGTCTTTCGATAAGGGCAAGAGTGAGCCAAGCGATTTCAATGCGTGGCGACCATCGCGAAGAAAGAAGAATAGAAGATAGAAAGTCAGGACAACGCCAATGATCTGGAATACCGAACCTTTGACGATAGATCCGGCTGTCGCACTAAACCCGGTCGTGAGATCTTTTACGGTTTCCGGCAAATTAAGTTGCTGGTCAATTTTACGTAGTATCGGTGCTACCCGCGGCTGCGCTTCTAGTAATTGACGCCACTCGCCCGAGCTAACTTTAGTCTGTACTAATTCGGCACCTTTTGCGGCCTGCAAGACAAGACGCTGCCCGACAAACACCATAGGGACCACGACAATCAAGGCGATCAAAACAATCGAAATAAATGCCGCCAGATTAGGGCGCTTGAGTTTTTTCTCGAACCAGCGCTGCATCGGCGTGAACAAGACTGCCAATGCCAATGCAGCAGTGAGGGCAGGCAAAAACGGAGCGGTCATGAGATAGCAAAGATAGATGCCCAGCCCGGTAGCGATCACCAATACCAGAGTCTGGACATGGCTTGGCGCTTCCGCATGGGCGGCTGTTGTTTTCTTGGTGTCGGAATTATTCATTCAATACTCAATGCGGAATCCACGATGCTTTGCGCGTCCTGGAAAATCCTGCGCAAATGTGTTTCATCACGGAAGCTTTCGGCATAAATTTTATAGATGTCTTCAGTGCCGGAGGGGCGGGCCGCAAACCAGCCGTGTTCCGACGTCACTTTGATTCCGCCGATGGCAGCGTTGTTGCCGGGAGCACGATCAATCACGTCTTCGATTTTCTCGCCTGCAAGCAATGTGCTTTGAATTTGTCTTGGCGATAGTTTCGACAAGCGGTTTTTCTGTTCGATACTCGCCGTCGCTTCGACGCGATCAGAAACCGGATTGCCCAATTCGCTAACCAGTACGCGATAAAGTTCACCGGGATCACGACCACAACATGCTGTCATTTCTGCCGATAGCAGCGCAGCCGCGATGCCGTCCTTGTCGGTCGTCCAAACGGATCCGTCGATGCGACTGAATGTGGCTCCGGCACTTTCCTCGCCGGCAAAACCAAGCGAACCGTCGAACAAGCCATCGACATACCACTTGAAGCCGACCGGTACTTCATAAAGTTTACGGCCCAGTCGTTCGGCGACGCGATCAATAATCGCGCTGCTGACAACGGTTTTTCCAATGGCCTTGTCGGGCTGCCAGAGCGGACGATGTCGAAACAGATAGTCGATGGCGACCGCCAGAAAATGATTCGACGGCATCAGGCCGACACTTGGCGTAACAATGCCGTGTCGGTCATGGTCGGTATCACAGGCAAATCCAATATCGAATTTGTCTTTCATCGAAATCAGTCTTTGCATGGCGTATGCCGAAGAAGGGTCCATGCGGATGCGCCCATCCCAATCCAGGCTCATAAAGGAAAAGGTCGGATCAACCGCTTCGCTAACCACGGTGAGGTCGAGTTGGTATTGTTCAGCGATGCGGGCCCAATAATGGACACCGGCGCCACCGAGTGGATCGACACCCAACCGAATTTTTGCTTCGCGGATAATGTCGAAATCCAGCACGTGAAAAAGATCGGCAACATAAGCACCCAGAAAATCATGTTCGCAGGTGGTACTAGCACCACGTGCCTGCGCAAACGGCATACGTTTAACATCGCCAAGACCTTTCTCGATCAGGTGATTTGCCCGCTGCTCAATCCATTTCGTGACGTTGGTGTCGGCCGGGCCACCGTTAGCAGGATTGTATTTATAGCCACCGCTTTCCGGTGGATTATGCGACGGTGTCAATACGATTCCATCAGCCATGCCGGTCTTGCGATTACGGTTATGGCACAGAATCGCATGCGATATCGCTGGAGTCGGTGTGAACTCATTGCCTGCTGCAATAAAGGTCGAGACACCATTGGCTGCCATCACCTCAAGCGTGGTTTCGAAGGCCGGCTGCGAAAGGGCATGGGTATCAATGCCGAGAAATAGCGGGCCATCGATTTTTTGCAACTTCCGGTAATCGCAAATCGCCTGCGTGATTGCCATGACATGCCATTCGTTGAAACTGCGATCAAGCGAACTGCCGCGATGACCGGAAGTTCCGAAGCTTACTCGTTGCGACTGCTCGCTTGGATCAGGACGCAAATCGAAATAGGCCGCCAGTAATTTCGGCACATCAAGCAGCAGAGCGTTGGGAATATGTTTTCCCGCCAATGGATTTATGTTGCTTGTCATATTCAGACTGCCTTGCTCTTGTCTGCAATACGCTGCAGTAATTGTTGCCAAGACTTTACAAATGCCTCGGCACCTTCGCGCTGTAATTGTTCGGCGAGCGAATGCGTATTGATTTCGTTCTGGGCGAAGCTAGCCAGCACAGTGATGGCATCGCCGCCATCACAGTCCATCGCCTCTGCGGCTGCGCCGTGTTCGGCGTAGGCGTGCAGGGTTTTTTCCGGCATGGTGTTGATGGTATGGGGTGCAGCCAAGGCCTCGACATAAAGTGTATCGGGTGCGTCCGGATCTTTGGTGCCGGTGCTAGCCCAAAGCAGGCGTTGCATCCGCGCGCCGGCGTCGGCAAGTTTTTGCCAGCGGTTGGATGCCAATAGTTCGCAATATGCGCGGTAGGTTCGCTTGCCAATCGCAATGCCGAGCTGGTTGCGCAGGCTTGCCGGGACCTTGTCGTGTACCGCCGTATCCCAGCGGCTGATGAATAGCGATGCTACCGAGGCGACTTGTGGATCGAGCCCGGCTGCAACGCGACGCTCGATGCCACGTAAATAGGCTTCGGCTGCTGCGAGATATTGTTCGTGCGAAAACAGCAGCGTGATATTGATCGGCACACCGGCAAAAATCAGTTCTTCGATTGCCACGATACCTTCGGGTGTACCGGGAACCTTGACGAATAGATTGGCACGGTCGGCCTGCTCATGAATCTGCCGCGCAGCCTTGATGCTGGCATCGGAATCGTTGACTAGCAGTGGCGAAATTTCCATCGAGACCCAGCCATCTACACCGTTGCTGGCAACGAATATCGGACGCAATAAATCAGCAGCGCGACGCAGGTCTTCCAATGCGAGTTCGATAAAAATATTTTCGTCTGATTTTCCGGCGCGATATTTTTCCTGGATCGGTAAGTCGTAAATATGGCCGCTGCCAATGGCATTGTCGAAGATGGTCGGATTCGAAGTCAGGCCAGTAACCGAAAAAGTTTCGATGTAACGACGTAGATTTCCATTGTCGATTAATTCACGGGTGATGTTATCGAGCCAGATACTTTGGCCCAGATTATGCAATTGCAGTGTCGGTTTCATTTTTTATCCAGCGCCGGCAACAGGAAGTCCGGCAGCGTTTTGGTGAGCAGGTCGCCTATGCACTCGATCACCAGATCGGGTGCCGGTGAAATGGGTGGGTCAAACGATTCATGGGCGTAATGGCCTTGTCGAACAAAGACCGTGGTCAATTTATCGCCCAGTACTTTTTTCATTGCAGCGAGCAGTTTTGGTTTGTCGTCAATCATCACGTAATGCGCTGCCGGAAATCTGGCT
>JBDTTC010000144.1:0-9353 GCA_039930825.1 Arenimonas sp. | reverse complement strand
AATATTGCGGTCACGGTCATAATGACCAACAAAACGATGTCGTACCAGCGAGGATTCCGTGCACCTAAATCGTGTGTTACCAGCCAATACGCCAAACCAAAAGTAAAATAAGCCATGGTAGAGCCGAGCATATCGGGCTTGGAGAGCAAGACCTCCTCCACCTCAGCTACCGGGAAATACCAACTATTCAGAATGAGGGGTATGCCGACCACCGCCCAGGTGAACAATCCGGCATATCGCAATAGTTGGGTATGGTTCAGTTTATTTAACATGTGGGCATGATAGGCGCGAATGGGCCAAAACGTGCAGCCCGAAAGTCACGAGCCAGTTTTTTAATTTATTCCTAACTCAAGTTTAACAGTTCAACAAGCATCGCGAACGAGCTGCTCACGTGCGATAATCAACACCCATTGGCGGCTCTAAGCAGCCGTTTTGGAGTTAATCAATGTCCATTGTTATCCGCGACGTGCGTGAGCACGAGCTGGATTATGTCCTAGCCATGAATAACGCAGCAGGCATCGGCATCTTGCCGATGGATGCCGCCAAAGTGCGTTTCTTCTGGGAAAATGCCAACTACTTCCGCGTCGCCGAAGTCGATGGTTTGATTGCTGGCTTTTTGATTGCCGTCAGTCATGATTCGTCGCACGACAGCAGCAACTTCCTGTGGTTTCGCGAACATTACGAAAAATTCCTGTATATCGATCGCATCGTGATTGCCAGCGCCCGTAGAAGTGTCGGCGTCGGTCGTGTTTTTTATGGCGACGTACAAAGTTTCGCCGAAGCGCGCTATCCGCATCTTGCCGCCGAAGTCTTTATCGAAAACGACAATCACCCTGCCCTGATTTTCCACGGCAGCTTCGGTTTTCGGGAAGTCGGTCAGCATGTAATGGAGCCGGGCAATATTCGCGCCTGCATGTTGTTGAAGGATTTGTGCAGCTTTGCATTTGTGCAAGAGACTTATCCAAACGCATTGCCCAATGTGCAATGGCTTGACGCACGCGCACTGCCGGGCCGCAATAGCAATCTAGCGACGGGAACCTGATCGAATGGCAGCAGCAGGCATTCCCGATTACGAACAAGCCGGTGAATTAAAATTTGGTCAAGTAGGTATCGCTAACCTCCGTATTCGCAATCTTGATGTAGAAAAACTCAAGATTGAAATGTTGGAACGTGTGGCGCGCGCACCGAAGATGTTTGAACGCGCAGCGCTTATTCTGGATTTCGGCGGACTTTCAAAATGCCCTGATGCAAAAACCGTCAACGCATTGATTGACACCCTAAAATCAGCCGGTGTATTGCCGATCGCCATTGCCTACGGCACCAGCGCCATTGAAGAATTATCGATTCAGGTTGGCCTGCCACTGCTGGCAAAATTTCGCGTTTCCTATGAGAGCCCGGCAGAAACTGCAGCAGAATCGCAAGTGAAAAAACCAGCACGGAAATCAGAACCTGCAGCCGAACCGGAAGCAGAGCGTCCGGCACCTGCAGCCCCGCCGACAAAATCAGAACCGGGCATCATGCAATTGCAACCGGTTCGTTCCGGTCAGCAGGTCTATGCACAAAACAAGGACATCACCGTCATGGCAACGGTCGGCGCAGGCGCCGAAGTTATCGCCGACGGCTCTATCCATATTTACGGCGCATTGCGCGGCCGCGCATTGGCAGGCGCGAGTGACAACGTGAACGCACGGATTTTTTGTCGTGAATTCCACGCCGAGTTGGTCGCTATTGCCGGGCATTACAAGGTGCTGGAAGAAATTCCGAAAAACCTCTTAGGCAAAGCTGTACAAATTTATCTAGAAAAAGATCAGCTTCACATAGAGGAGCTGGCATGAAAATAATGAAATATAACGGACAGAAAACGGAGAACAACATTGGCTGAAATTATCGTAGTAACCTCGGGCAAAGGTGGCGTCGGAAAGACCACCACCAGTGCAAGCCTTGCATGTGGCCTGGCAAAAGCCGGTAAAAAAACTGCGGTGATCGATTTCGACGTCGGCTTGCGCAATCTAGATTTAATCATGGGTTGTGAACGTCGCGTGGTTTACGATTTCGTCAATGTTGTCCACGGTGAAGCCAATTTGAAACAGGCTTTGATCAAAGACAAACGCTTCGAAAATCTTTATGTACTGGCCGCTTCGCAAACCCGCGATAAAGATGCACTAACCAAGGAAGGCGTTGAAAAAGTATTGAACGACATCGCCGCCGAAGGTTTTGATTTTATCGTTTGCGATTCACCGGCAGGCATTGAAAAAGGTGCGTTCCTCGCGATGTATTTCGCGGACCGTGCGGTGGTCGTGGTGAATCCGGAAGTTTCATCGGTTCGCGACTCGGATCGTATCCTCGGTCTGCTGGCATCGAAAACGCGCAAAGCCGAAAATGGTGAACGTGTCAAAGAACATTTACTGCTGACCCGTTATTCCCCGGCCCGCGTTGAAAAAGGCGACATGCTTTCCATTGACGACGTGCAGGAAATTCTCGGTCTGAATGTGATTGGCGTTATTCCGGAATCACCTGAAGTGTTGTCAAGCTCGAACTCCGGCGTACCGGTAATTCTAGATGAAACCTCACAAGCAGGTATGGCCTATGTCGATGCGGTTGCCCGTATTCTGGGTGAAGACAAACCGCTGCGTTTCACCACTGTCGAGAAAAAAGGCTTTTTCTCGAAAATGTTCGGGGGCTAAGCCATGGGAATTTTTGATTTTCTGACCCAACGCAATAAAAACACTGCCAGTGTCGCCAAAAATCGCTTGCGCATCTTGATCGAACAGGAACGCGGCATGCGTGATGCTCCCGATTATTTGCCACTGCTGCAGCGCGAGCTACTTGAAGTGATACGCAAATATATCAATGTGGATGTCGATGCCGTAAAAGTCGATCTGCATAAAGACGGCGAACATAATCTGCTGGACATCTCGGTAGCGTTACCGGAAAAAGATGCTGCTGCAGCTAGCAATAATTAAATGCACAATTCGCCCCGGCCTGCCCGGGGCGTCATTTATCAAATACTAAAAATATTATTGTGCTAACCCTTGCCGATATCGGTTTTGAAGCACCGCGCGCACTACTCGCGCGCTATAAACTTGAATTGATTCAGGTTGAAATCGGTAAAGCCATTCCCGGCAGCTTCTGGGGCGAATGCGAAGCCGGCGTCATCGGCCATGTCGTCTATGCGCGAAGCGACACGCCCATTCATTCGCTGCTGCACGAAGCCGGCCATCTCATTTTATTGCCCGAGGAAAAACGCGCCGAAGTTCATACCGATGCGACCGATTCGGTGGCCGAAGAAGATGCCGTCTGCATATTGCAGGCAATTTTGGGTGACGAGCTGTCCGGCGTTGGCCGTGAACGGATCTGGGCCGACATGGATGAATGGGGATATACGTTCCGGCTCGGTTCGGCAAAAGCCTATTTTGAAAATGACGCGAGCGATGCCTTTGCCTTTCTGGCGGCACGCGACCTGATAAATGCCAAGCTTGAATTGATCTAAACGCACTTGCGTCCGGGGCCGGACACGACTAGCCTTGCGGTTCACCAACCCGTCTGTTTGGAGATTCCCGTGAACCTTAAACGCGCGCTAATTGCGCTCAGTATTTCAGCCGCTGTGCTTTCACTGGGCGCATGCAAAACACAAACGAATCCGTCCAATGCCGGCGCCGATAATGCAAATGTAACTGCTGATAACGCAAATGAAACTGCCGATCAGTTTGTTGCTCGCATTAATGCGGAAATGCGCAATGATTATATTGAAGCATCGGCCGCACAGTGGTTGTCGGAAACCAATATCACTGATGATTCTCAGCTGCTGGCATCGAAAGCCAACGAACGCGCACTGAGCAAACTGGGGCAATATGCCGAAGAAGCAAAACGTTTCGACGGACAAAAACTTTCGCCAGAAACTGCACGCGCACTTCAGTTATTGAAACTCGGCATTACCGTTCCACCGCCGAAAGATCCAAAGCTGCTCGCGGAACTTACCGAAGTCGGCACCAAGCTCAATGGTGAATACGGTGCAGGCAAATATTGCAAAGACGCGAAAAATCCCGCTACTTGCAAAGACATCGGTCAGATCGAAGATATTCTCGCTAATAGCAATAGCAGCTATGAAGAGCAACTCGATGCCTGGCAAGGTTGGCACACGATTTCGGTACCGATGCGTCCGCAATATCAACGCTTCGTTGAGTTGAATAATATTGGTGCGAAAGATCAAGGCTTTGCCAACACCGGTGAATTATGGCGCAGTGGCTATGACATGAAACCCGCCGAGTTCCAGGCAGAAACCGATCGCCTCTGGGGTCAGGTCAAGCCGCTTTACGACCAACTGCAATGCTATACAAAAAATAAACTGGTCGAAAAATATGGTGCCGATAAGGGCCAGGTCAATGGCATGATTCCTGCGCACTTGACCGGCAATCTCTGGCAACAGGACTGGGGCAATTTGTGGCCGCTATTGCAGCCATACAATAATGTACCGAAGCTGGATATCAACTCGGCATTGCAAAAACAACGCAATGAAAAATACGTTGGCTTGGTCGGCGATTTCGTGAAGTCCAATAGCCGTCAACCTACTTCCGACGAAGGCGTTGAAATCAGCCGTGCTGCCGATTTAGCACAAGCCAAAGCGATGGTCGCGGAAGCGGAAGGTTTTTATGTCAGCCTTGGCATGCCGAAGTTGCCGGAATCATTCTGGGACAAATCACAATTCATCAAGCCACGTGACCGCGAGGTAGTCTGCCACGCAAGCGCCTGGCCGATGACGATGGACGGCGAAGTCCGTATTAAGGTTTGCATCAAGCCGGATGAAGATTCCTACACTACGATCTATCACGAACTGGGCCACATCTATTACTATCTGGCGTATCAAAAATCACCGGCACTTTTCCAAAATGGTGCCAATGATGGTTTCCACGAAGCCATTGGCGACACCATCGTACTTTCGATGACCCCGGAATATCTGAACTCCAAAGGTCTGGTCGACAAACCGACCGTCAGCCAGGAAGCCACCATCAATGCACAAATGCGCATGGCATTGGCGAAGGTTTCGTTCCTGCCGTTTGGTCTGATGATCGACCGCTGGCGCTGGGGTGTGTTTGATGGCTCGATCAAACCGGAAAACTACAACAAAGCCTGGTGGGAACTGAAAGCAAAATATCAGGGTGTTGCACCTGCAACTCCACGCGGTGAAGAATTCTTCGATGCCGGTGCGAAATACCATGTGCCGGGCAACACGCCTTACACCCGTTATTTCATGGCCGATATTCTGCAGTTCCAATTCTACAAATCATTGTGCGACGCATCTGGCTTCAAGGGCCCCTTGTATCAATGCAGCTTTGCAAACAATCCCGAAGCCGGCAAACGTTACTGGAACATGCTGGGCAAGGGTGCAAGCCAGCCTTGGCAATTAACGATGAAAGAACTGACCGGCGGCGAAAAAATGGATGCCAGCGCTGTGCTGGAATATTTTGCTCCGCTGGACAGCTGGTTGAAAGAACAAAACAAAGGCAAAGAATGCGGCTGGAAATAATTTTCCCGACTTCATAAGCAACACACACAAAACGGTCAGGATTTCCTGGCCGTTTTTTTATATTGCTCCTCCGTCGCTTCCGCGCAGGCGCTAACCGAGTGACTTTGCTTTAATGTTTAAAGACAGTGGGTCCACGACAAAAGCATTCGGGGATGACGATGGTTTATTTATTTGATGGCGATAGAATCTAAATTAGTAGCAAAATTTCAAGAGTGAATAATAATGCCAACCATCATTTCCCATATTGCCGTTCCACTTGCGATTGGCTTCGGCCTCGGAAAACGAAAAATATCCGAGCATCTGCTTTGTGCAGGAGTTGTTGCTTCCGTCATTCCCGACGCCGATGTGCTCGGTTTCAAATTCGGGATTCAATATGCATCGCAATTCGGCCATCGCGGTTTTAGCCATTCAATCTGTTTTGCACTCGTGCTGGGGCTGGTTGCTTTACTGGCACACAAGAAACTCGACTGTTTGCGTTTGCCGGCTTTCCTGTTCGTCAGTCTCTGTGCAGCGTCACACGGGCTGCTGGATGCATTGACCGACGGCGGCCTGGGCGTTGCCCTGTTCTGGCCGTTCGATCACACCCGATATTTTTTTCCGTGGACCGGCATTGAAGTCTCGGCCATTGGTCGGGGCTTTTTCTCGATGCGGAGCCTCTCGGTATTAGCATCGGAATTCAAGTGGATTTGGTGTCCTGCGATACTGCTTTGCAGTATCTTGTACTTCTTCAATCGCGAACGGAAAGCATCTACATGATTTCAATTCACCAGGCTGGCATCGATGATCTGGATACGCTCGAGCAATTATTTTCCGGCTATCTGGCATTCTACGAACGCAAGCATGAAGTTGTCGCGATACGACGGTTTTTAGGTGACCGCATTGCCCACAAACAGTCCATGATTTTTATCGCAAAATCCGGCAACAAAGCCGTCGGCTTTACCCAGCTATACCCCGCGTTCGCCAGTCTGAGTTTGAAACCAAGCTGGATTCTGAACGATTTGTTTGTGCTTCCGGATGCACGCGGCATCGGCGTTGCAAACTCATTGATGGCGGCAGCCAGGCAATTGGCAGCGGAAACAAATGCCTGCGAAATATTCCTGCAAACTGCCCGCAGCAATCACAAGGCGCAGGCGCTCTACGAAAAACTGCACTACCAACGCGATGATGAATTTCTGGTTTACACTCTGAGCATTCCAGCGCCGTGAACACCATGCAAGAACTACTTTCCAGCAAGAACCTGCGATCGCAAAGCCTGGCATTGGCAACCGCATTGCCGGCTATTTTCTATACCGATGCCAGCACACCCGAACTGGATGCAAAAGCGATATTCGCCCGCAGCTGGCAATGGGTTTGTCATCAATCACAGATTGCCGATGCCGGTGATTACATCGTCACCAGCATCGCCGGTTTGCCGCTGATTATTCTTCGTGCTGTCGATGGCAGTATCAGGGCTTTTCATAATGTCTGTCGTCACCGTGCTGGCCCCATTGCCACTTGTGATGCAAAGCAGGCGAAAGTATTGCGTTGCAAATATCACGGCTGGACTTACGGTCTAGACGGCGTATTGCGCAGTGCGCCTGAAATGAATGCCACGGAAAATTTTACGCTTTCCGATGTCAAATTACCCGAAGCAAAAGTTGCGGTCTGGCAAGGGCTGGTATTTGTTGCCACCGATGACGCTCCGGAATTCACCAGCGTAGTAAAAGGTATTGATGAACGTCTTGGTCAACAATCGCTGAGTGATTACGTTTTTCACCATCGTGTTGCTTACGACGTAAACTGCAATTGGAAGGTTTATGTCGATAATTATCTCGAGGGTTATCACGTACCGCATATCCATCCGGGCTTGAACAGCTTGCTGGATTACCGCACCTACATTACCGAAACCGCCGAATGGTATTCCTACCAGTTCAGCCCGCTGGAAAGCGCCGACGATTTATATGGCTCCGGCGATGCGCTCTACTATTTCATCTACCCCAACACGATGTTGAATATTTTACCGGGCCGCCTGCAAACCAACCGCGTGATTCCTGTAGGCGTTGATAAGTGCAGGGTCGAATTCGATTATTACTACGCATACGAGGACAGCGAAAAAGCCGAACTACGCCGTGCACGCGATCTTGCTTTCAGTGACGAAGTGCAGAAAGAAGATGTTGATATTTGCGAGTCCGTGCAAATCGGTTTGTCATCCGGCTCTTATACAGCCGGTCGTTTGAATCCCTTGCGTGAAAACGCGGTACATCATTTCCATGAATTATTAAGAAGCGCCTACTCCAAAATAAAAGAGAGCTAATGAACACAACGCCCAAGCCGCTTGGTTTATGGACCGCTATCGCACTGGTAGTCGGCAGCATGATTGGCTCGGGAGTTTTTTTACTGCCTGCCACCCTCGCCTCCTACGGAGCGGCAAGTTTACTGGGCTGGGGTTTAACGCTTTGCGGCGCACTATTGCTAGCTTTGGTGTATTCCTGGCTCGCAAAAAAAATTACGCGCATTGGTGGCTCCTATGCTTATGCACATGAAGCGTTCGGGCCCGGCACGGGCTTTTTTGTTGCCTGGAGCAATTGGATTTCCATGTGGTGTGGCAATGCTGCACTTTCCGTCGCTTTCGCTGGCAGCTTGGGCGCGGTTTTCCCTGAAGCCACCTCAACACCCATGCGAGGCGCGGCCTGCGCACTAGGTGGACTATGGTTTTGCACTATCGTCAACTGCACCGGCATTCGCAAAGCCGGTCACATGCAATTGATCACCACCATTCTGAAAACAGTGCCCCTGATTTTATTCGGACTGATTGGTTTGGCTTATATCAAAGCTGATTCCTATCAGCCTTTCAATCCAAGTCATCAGAATTTGTTTTCGGTGGCAACCACCACTGCCGCTATTACGCTCTGGGCATTTTTAGGTTTTGAAGCCGCCACCATTCCATCGGCTTCCATCAAGGACCCCGAACGTACCGTGCCACGCGCAACCATTATCGGCATGCTGATTGCCGGTCTTGCGACCATGCTCACTTGCACGGTAGTACTGGGTTTGCTGCCATCGGATGTGCTGGTGAAATCGGCCGCTCCGATGGCCGATGCCGCTACGCGTTTATGGGGGTCCTCGGCAGGACTGGCCGTTGGTGTTATCGCGACCATTTCCTGCTTTGGCGCTTTGAATGGCTGGGTGTTATTACAGGGGCAGATTCCGCTTGCAGCGGCTAACGATAAATTATTCCCTTCCATTTTCGGAAAAGTTGATTCACGCAACACGCCGGTGGCAGGTTTGTTGATCAGCACCACTTTGGCTACCGCGATCGTGTTGAGCAATTATTCGCATTCCTTGATTCAGTTATTCGCATTTTCGATTTTATTGTCCACCGCCGCCAATTTACTGCCCTATGCAGTCAGTGTTGCTGCCTGGATAAAAATGAATCAACAGGCGCGTCCGATAAAACTCATCGTGGCAGGATTGGCATTGCTATATGCCTTATGGGCATTGAAAGGCACCGGTAACGAAGCCTTGATTTGGGGTGGCGTGTTATTGCTGGCTGGCGTGCCGGTGTATTTATATCAATGGAATAAAAGTCCTTAGAACGATTGGACTTCATCTGTTGAATCAAATAGGCCGCCATCATTCGAGGCAGCACCACTCAATTTAATACGTAAATCCCGGGAGGAAGAATGACTTTTCTGGCTACCTACGCAAAAACAGCAATCAAAAGCTTGGCAGTGATGCTAATTGCGCTCGCTAGTGTCAGCGCCCACTGCAAGGCAGTAACGGTCGCTGCAGACGAGATGGTCCGTCAGTTCGCGGAAAAAAACGATGTGCCCGGGCTTTCGGTTTCCGT
>JBDTTC010000143.1:0-3851 GCA_039930825.1 Arenimonas sp. | reverse complement strand
CGAATTTTGTATCTGGAGCATCAGATAAAAGAACTGAAAGACGAAGCACTTTCGTCGGAAGCCATCGAAGAATTACTGGCTGCCCATCGCCGCCAGGCACATTCGGCTAGCCTGCTACAAGGCTTTGACATGGCACTTTCGCGTTTGCAGGGCGATGATACTTTTGTGCTTTCAAATACCGTACGTCAGCTTTCCACGCATCTTCAAAAACTTGCCGAGCATGAACCGCGATTGCTGGAAATCACTCAATTACTTGATGTCGTCGAAATTCAACTGGACGAAGCCTCCAGTTCGCTAGAAAAACTGCGCGACGATCTCGATCTAGACCCCGCACGCTTTAATGAACTTGAAGTCAACCTGAGTCGTTTACATGAATTGTCGCGCAAACACCGAGTCCCTTTATTGGAACTCGGAACTCGCTACGAAGAACTGCAAACCGAATGCGAAACTTTGCGTGGCAAGGATGCGGCATTGCAGGATTTATTGAATACACAAACTGAAGTGTTGAAATTCTGGCAAAAAGCGGCCGAAGCACTATCAAAATCACGTGAAAAGTCGGCCAAGATGCTAAGCAAGACCGTTAGCGACCTGATGCATGAACTTGGCATGCCAGGTGGTGTATTTTCCGTCGCACTAGAACCGCAGGAGATCGATAAACCCTCTGCCTCCGGTGCCGAACGCGTTGAGTTTCTTGTTTCGGCAAACCCAGGCCAACCAGCGCGAGCACTACGAAAAGTAGCCTCTGGTGGCGAACTTGCTCGCATCAGTCTGGCAATCGAAGTGGCCGCATTAGGGCTTGATTCAGTGCCCACAATGATTTTCGATGAAGTTGATAGCGGAATTGGCGGTGCAGTCGCCGAAGTAGTAGGGAAAAAACTGCGTGCTCTCGGAGCAGAACGTCAAGTCATGTGCGTCACGCATCTGCCACAAGTGGCCGCACAAGGCCATCAACATTTTCAAGTGTCGAAATCCGTCAGCAAGGGCAGTACGCATAGTGTCGTCACCGCGCTCGATGCGAAGACTCGCATCGAAGAACTTGCCCGGATGCTGGGTGGCCTGGAAATCAGCAAAGAAACAATCGCGAATGCGAAGCAGATGTTGAAGCAGGCGCAACTCAATTAAAAACGTAGGGTGGAACCACCGCAGGTGATTCCACCACCGATTGCGATCAAGCTTGTGGGTGCCGCTCACACATTCCATTAAGGCTTGGTGGATACCGCTACGCGGGATCCACCCAATATGAGAACTTGGAACCACCGAGTACGATCAAACTTGGTGGATACCGCTCACAAATTTCTTTGAGGCTTGGTGGATACGGCTGCGCGGGATCCACCCTACAAATTTCTTTGAGGCTTGGTGGATACGGCTGCGCGGGACCCAACCTACTTTTTCTTCTTCGCTCTGACATATAACACCAGGCTGTGCTCTTCGATCACATAACCGTGCTTATCGGCAATTTGTTTTTGCAGGTTTTCAATTTCGGCATTGGTAAATTCAATGACTTTGCCGGTATCCAGATCGACCATGTGGTCATGATGTTGACCACGATCCATTTCGTAAACGGCTGTCCCGCCTTCGAAGTTATGCTTCAAAACTAGTCCCGCTGCTTCGAACTGGGTTAACACGCGATAAACTGTTGCTAGACCGATATCTTCACCATCGCCGATCAGCTGTTTGTAGATGTCTTCGGCGCTCATATGCTTTGCGCCCGAGGTTTCCAGTAGCTCCAGGATCCGGATTCGGGGGTGGGTGACCTTCAGGCCGACCTTACGTAGATCCTGCGTTTCCATGATTTTGCGGCTCCAGTGCAACTTTTTTAGCGCTAGTTGGTCTGGGCTTAGTGTATCATCACTCGGTTTCCCAAATGACGAATCCCGCAATGCGTAAGTTACTTCCAAAGCTAATTATCATCGGCCTCACCCTTGTCTTCATCACCGGCTGCAATTTGCTTTACCGCCAACCGGTTTACCAAGGCACTTTGTTCGAGAAAAAGAATGTCGATCTGCTGAAAGAAGGCATGAGTCAGCAAGAAGTTTACCAACTGATTGGAACTCCACCCATTGCTGATCCATTCCATCAAAGCCGCTGGGACTACACCGCAACGCAGCGCCATCGCTACCACGACATGGAAGTGAAGAATTTCACCTTGTATTTTGAAGGCGGAAATTTGGTGAAGTGGGAAGGCGAATACTTCCCTGAACAGGATCTGGAATTGGCGAAGAAAATGCGCAAATTCGGCAATCTACCAAAAGACAAGAAAAAGCAACGCCGTTGATTTTTCCCGACTTCATAAAAACCCCCGCAATGCGGGGATTTTTTTGCCTGATGTTATCGAATAGTTTTCTTCACGGCTCTGTCGCGCCTTGCATCCATTGGGTCGATTAATAAAGGACGCAATATTTCCACCCGATCAAATTCATGCAGCCGTGTTTGCAATGCCGCTGTCTGTCCATAAACCGCCAATAGTGAGGGGTTGATTTCAATATTCGGCCAATTCACATCTTGCATTGCAAGCGCGAGCGCGTCTGCCACGGTCGAGTTCAAGGGCACACGCATCGAAAACCGCCAGACCTTATCAAGTTCCGCATACATAACCTCAACTTCGATAGTCTCAATCGTCATTTTTGTTTGCTTCACGGCAGAAATCATCCACCAGCCTGTCCGCCAGACTTTGAAATCCGAGCGCGAGTGCCGAGCCCATCAATTTATTCTGCACTTCAAAGTCCATGCTCAGACTAATTTTGGAAGCATCTTCGTCCAAAGCATGAAATATCCATTCACCTCTAAACTCACTGAACGGTCCTTCCTGAAGCGCCAATTTGATGCGATGCGGATATTCCAATGAATTACGAGTCGTGAAGCTGGTCCTGAAACCGGCCACCTTAATATCCAGCCGCGCCAGCATATGCATTTCGGAACTTTCGATGACTTCCGAAGCCTCGCACCATGAAAATCTTTCCGGATAACCCGCTACATCATTGACCAATCCGAACATCCTTGCCGCTGAATGCCTGACCAGTGCGTGACGATGAATTTGTGCCATATGGTTCCCTGCTCGCCCCGCTTGGGTGACAATAGCGGCATGTCGAAGAATAAAGATGCCAAGAATACTTCAGGTGGGTCTGCAAAAACGAGCGCACCCAAAACCATTGCGCTAAATCGCACTGCTCGTCACGATTACCATCTGGAAGATCGTTATGAAGCCGGCATAGCGCTACAAGGCTGGGAATTGAAGTCGATTCGAGCTGGTCGAATGAATATGGGCGATGCCTATGCGGTCGTCCGTGGCGGCGAAATTTTCCTGTTTGGCGCGCAAATCACGCCTTTGTTGCAGGCATCGACCCATGTTATTGCCGATGATCGTCGCACCCGAAAATTACTTTTGCATCGAAACGAGATCGATAAACTGATCGGAAAAGTCGAGCGCGACGGCTATACCTTGATACCAACAGCCGTCTATTGGAAGGCCAATAAAGTCAAACTCGAACTCGCTCTGGCGAAGGGAAAACAAGACCACGACAAGCGCCAGGCGAGTAAAGACCGCGACTGGCAACGTGACAAACAACAGGCCATGCGGGCAAAGAACAAATACGCCTAAGCCCTGAGAAGGCGTCATATAAGCATTTGGCATATGCAGAAATAGAATAAGCGCTCTAAAGATTTTTGTTGACAAGGATTTTATTCTGCGTTTAGTCTCGACCCATGAGCTCACAAACCTTCACCGCCAAAGCACAAAACGTCCGGATTCTTCCGCTCGTCGGCGTGCCGGTGAATTCCGGTCTCAATGTCGTTACCGTCGTCCTCGTACTCGTCCTTATTATTATCGGAGGTGCGGGCTGAGGCGGTCGTTA
>JBDTTC010000142.1:0-3504 GCA_039930825.1 Arenimonas sp. | reverse complement strand
GTCGAGAGAATCGAGAAAACGCCGATGCGGTTACCGATGAAGTTCGGGGTGTCTTTGGCATAAACCACGCCTTTGCCAAGCGTAGTGACCAGAAAGGATTCAAGACCTTCAAGAACGGCTTTGTCGGTATTTTTACAGGGAATCAGCTCGGCCAAATGCATGTAGCGGGGTGGATTGAAGAAGTGCACGCCGCAGAATCTGTGATGAAGTGATTCATCAAGAACATCAGCTAAGCTATTGATTGATAACCCAGAAGTATTCGAGGCAAGAATGGCATTCTCGTTCACATAAGGCAGTATCTTGGCGTAGAGGTCCTTCTTCCAGTCCAAGCGCTCCGCAATAGCTTCAATGATGAGGTCGCAACCTTTCAGCCACTCCAGGTTTTCATCGTAATTAGCCGCTACGATCGCAGCCGCCTTGTCTTTCGAGGCCAAAGGTGCAGGTGAAAGCTTGCCCAAGTTGGCGATGGCTTTATTCACGATACCGTTCTTATCGCCGTCTTTAGCAGGCAAATCGAAGAGGATGGTGTCTACATTGGCATTGACTAAATGAGCGGCAATTTGTGCGCCCATTACGCCGGCGCCGAGAACGGCGACTTTACGGATGCGAAGCTGTGACATGTGGAACTCCGAAGTTTATGAATCGTAAGAAATTTAGGCTGCACGTAAACCGGCAGCGGCGAAACGGATGAGGCCTTGTGCTGCTTTATCGGCATGGGCGCGGTCTGATACACCGGCCGGACGCTTAATCAAACCGAAATCGGCCATCGCGTAAGTGAGTGCGCCAGCAGTGAAATCAAGTCTCAGGTACAAGTCTTCTTTAGCTAAGCCCGGCAAACAACCTGCCAACGCTTTGGCAAATTCGCGTAAAACCTGACCGTAGTTATCGGAAAGAAATTTACGCAAACCGTCGTTCTTTTCCGCGTAGGCGCGGGCCAGAACGCGGACAAATGCCGAGCCGTGTCGGTCATAGGTAAGTGCAAGTGCGGGCTGGATGAAAGCGGCCAGAATAGCCTCGAGATCGCCAGGTTTTTCTTCAGCCGCAGCACGAAGAAGGCTTAGCCGACGCTCGCTCATTTCATCCATACGGCGGCGAAATACCTCGTTTACAAGGTTTTCTTTCGAGCCAAAATGGTAATTAACGGCCGCAATATTCACATCGGCACGGCTTGTTACCTGGCGTAGGGAGGTACCTGCAAAACCGAATTGGGCGAATAATTCCTCGGCGGCGCCGAGAATCCGATCTTTGGTATTGAAGTGTGCAGTAGGCATAGAAGGCTTCTGTTCCAGCGTTTGATTCAAACGGATGTTTCAAGCTTAAATTCGAACGCTTGTTGGGTCAAGTCGCATATTGCTCTCTAACACCGTTAGCGGAAGGTGACCACGAACGTGACAGAGCTTTCAGAATTCGCGCTAAGTACGTGTTTAATTGAGGTTTTTATGGTAAATTTAGCGACTTTCAACCCTTAGACACTGGAGTTACACCATGGCGCTGGAACGCACCATCTCAATTATCAAACCTGATGCCGTTGCGAAGAACGTAATTGGCCAAATTTATGCCCGATTTGAAAATGCAGGCTTGAAAGTAGTTGCTGCAAAAATGAAGCATCTGTCCCGCAAAGAAGCCGAAGGTTTTTATGCAGTTCACAGCTCGCGTCCTTTCTTCAATGCACTGGTTGAATTCATGATTTCCGGTCCGGTAATGATTCAAGTTTTGGAGGGCGATAACGCCGTACAAAAAAATCGTGACCTGATGGGCGCCACCAATCCGAAAGAAGCAGCTGCCGGTACCATCCGTGCAGATTTTGCAGAAAGCATCGACGCCAACGCCGTACACGGTTCCGACAGTCTGGAAAACGCAGCCATTGAAACGGCTTATTTCTTTGCTGCAACCGAAGTAAGCGCACGCTAAGTTTTAAAGAGAAATCAACGTGACCGACGTTCAATCCAAAATCAATTTGCTCGATCTCGATCGCACAGGCATGGTGGAGTTTTTCACCGGCCTGGGCGAAAAGCGTTTTCGCGCCGAGCAGGTGATGAAATGGATTTACCATCGTCACGTTGACGACTTCGAGCAAATGACCGATTTGGGCAAAGTATTACGCGCCAAGTTGGTCGAACGCGCCGAAGTTCGTGCGCCCAAAGTCATGTTCGATAAACCCTCGGTCGATGGCACCCAGAAATGGTTGCTAGGTATGGATACCGGCAACGCAGTCGAGACCGTTTTTATTCCCGATAAAGGCCGCGGTACTTTGTGCGTATCCAGTCAGGTCGGCTGCGGTTTGAACTGCCAGTTTTGTTCAACAGCAACTCAGGGATTTAATCGCAACCTTTCTACAGCCGAAATCATCGGTCAAGTTTGGGTCGCCGCCAAGGCACTGGGCAACCAAGTTCATCAACAACGCAAACTAACGAATGTAGTGATGATGGGAATGGGCGAACCTTTGTTGAATTTCGACAATGTTGTCAGGGCGATGAGCCTAATGCGCGATGATCTTGGTTTTGGTTTGGCCAACAAACGCGTCACGCTTTCGACTGCCGGACTAGTTCCAATGATTGACCGTCTTTCGATTGAGAGCGATGTCTCTCTCGCAGTGTCCTTACATGCTGCAAATGACGAACTGCGAACAGAACTGGTTCCGCTCAATAAAAAATATCCACTAGAAGAATTGATGGATGCCTGCATTCGCTATGCTGAACGCAAACCGCGCACCTCAATTACTTTTGAATACACCATGATGAAGGGAGTGAATGACACGCCCGCATTGGCTCGCCAGTTGTACAAATGGGTGCATGCCTTGCATGCGAAAGCACAACGCAATGACATCGCTAAAATCAATCTGATTCCATTTAATCCTTTCCCGGGCACCCGTTTCGAGCGTTCGACAGAAGAAGACATACGAGCATTCCAGAAAATTCTGCTCGACCACGACGTCCTGACGATGGTTCGTCGTACTCGCGGTGATGATATTGACGCTGCGTGCGGTCAGCTTAAAGGGCAGGTGATGGACAAAACTCGACGTCAATCTGAATTCAAAGCAAAACTAGAAGCCCAAGGAATTAGTGATGCTGCATAAGCTGCTAGCGTATCTATTCATCTCCGTATTGCTTTTCCTCAGCACAAGCTGTGCTGTATTTGCTCAGCAAAGCGGCAGCTATTCTGCACTGGAAAAACCGCTTTCCTATGAAGGCCAAAGCGCAGTCTCGGTTGCTCAGGAGCTTATTGCGAAGAAGGATTATAAAGCTGCAATGAAGCAAGCCGAAGCTGCCATTAAATCCGATCCGAAATCCGGCATTCCTCTGATGATAAAAGGCTTTATTCTTGATCGGGAAAACGATTCAAAAAAAGCTTCTAGCATCTACGCAAAAGCTGCGTCTCTATCACCCTCAAATGGCTACGTGCTGAATGCATATGGAGCCCACCTTTGTGAAAAGGGTCAATTTGAATTAGCCGACAGTTTTTTCTTGCGTGCAGCCATGGATAGTAACTATCCGCTCCCGTATG
>JBDTTC010000141.1:0-2366 GCA_039930825.1 Arenimonas sp. | reverse complement strand
ATCGCAATAATGAAATTGGACTACCGATGGCCGTTCTGGAAG
This sequence comes from Arenimonas sp., assembly GCA_039930825.1. Taxonomy (GTDB): domain Bacteria; phylum Pseudomonadota; class Gammaproteobacteria; order Xanthomonadales; family Xanthomonadaceae; genus Arenimonas. Next base: position 2,324 of record JBDTTC010000141.1, on the reverse strand, counting down.
CGCCTGAAGATGCCGAATTCGCCATCTATGAAATGGGTGCGGGCAAGCCTGGCGATATCGCTTACTTGTGCAGCATCGTTGCGCCGCAGGTATCGGTGATCAATAACATTGGACCCGCACATCTGGAACGCATGGGCAATTTGTTCGGCATTGCCGAAACCAAGGGTGCGATTTATGAAGCACTTTCCGATGATGGCGTCGCGGTTATCAACGCCGACGATGCCTTCGCTCCCTATTTCGCACAACGAGTCGGTCACCGCCGGATTTTTCGCTACGGCATTGAAAATGATGCCGACGTTCGTGCGACCAATATCCAGTTGCATGGCGAGCATTCCGTTTTTGAATTGCATACGCCTGCCGGAAAGCAAACGATTACGCTTGCATTGCCTGGTCGGCACAATGTGATGAATGCGCTCGCGGCAACAGGGCTGGCGCTCGGGGCTGGCGCCCATTTCGATATCATTGTGCAAGGTTTGCAAAGTGCCGCTCCGGTCAAGGGCAGGCAGATTTCGCATGTGCTCGATAACCAAGCCGTGCTGATTGACGATAGTTACAACGCCAATCCAGGCTCGGTTGCCGCTGCCATTCAGACGCTGGCGCAAAATAAAATCGGTAGCTGGCTCGTGCTCGGCAACATGGCGGAGCTGGGCGATAACGCGGTTGTGCTGCATTCGGAAATCGGCGCGCTTGCAAATAAATCCGGCATTGAAAAACTATGGACGGTCGGTGAGCTGGCGAAATACGCAAGTAGCGCATTTGGGGTCGGTGCTCGCCATTTCGAAAATAAAGTGGCATTGAGCGAAGCATTGATTCACGAGCTGCATGTCGGCGTGCGCTGCCTAGTTAAGGGATCGCGTTCGAGTGCTATGGACGAAGTAGTAAAAGCCGTCTTGAAAGAACTAAAACCCAAAAAAATCGAACAAGACAAAATAGAACAAGAAAACAGGTCACAAGAAATTCCGGGGGGAACTTCGCATGCTGCTTGAACTGGCACGTTGGCTGCAGGGTTTTGCACGCTTCTTTGCATTATTTGATTACTTGACCATGCGTGCCATTCTGGGTGCGTTGACCGCATTGGCATTTTCGCTTTGGTGGGGACCGGGCGTTATTGCGCGTCTGGCAAGATTGAAGGGCGGTCAGCCGATCCGTACCGATGGTCCGGAAACGCATTTCAAAAAAGCCGGTACACCTACAATGGGCGGCATGCTGATTTTGCTCAGCCTTGGTGCTTCCACCTTGCTCTGGGCGGATTTGCGTAATCGTTATGTGTGGATTGTGCTCGGCGTGCTTGTCACGTTCGGCATGATTGGCTGGATGGATGACTGGATCAAGATCGTAAAACGCGATCCGAATGGTCTGAAATCACGTCACAAATATGCATTGCAATCTCTGTTTGGCCTGATCGCCGCACTCGTGCTTTTCTACACTCAAGATGCCGCATCAAACACGACTCTATATTTGCCATTGCTGAAAAGCGTCGCGATTCCAATGGGCATGTTGTTCATCGTACTGGCCTATTTCTGGATTGTCGGTTTTTCGAATGCGGTAAATCTTACCGACGGTCTAGATGGTCTGGCGATCATGCCAACCGTGATGGTGGCTGCTGGTCTGGGCATCTTTGCCTATGCATCAGGTAACTCGGTGTTTTCGCAGTATCTGCAAATTCCCGCCGTACCCGGTGCCGGTGAGCTCGCCATTGTTTGCGCCGCAATCGCTGGTGCGGGGCTTGGTTTTTTATGGTTCAACACGTATCCGGCGATGGTATTCATGGGCGATATCGGTGCGTTGGCCTTGGGTGCAGCCTTGGGTACGATTGCCGTCATCGTTCGGCAGGAAGCAATTTTAGTCGTGATGGGTGGCATCTTCGTGATCGAAACATTATCCGTGATGATCCAGGTCGCCAGTTTCAAGCTGACCGGCAAGCGCGTATTCCGGATGGCGCCGATCCATCATCATTTCGAATTGAAGGGTTGGCCAGAGCCGCGCGTGATTGTGCGGTTCTGGATTATTTCCTTCATTCTCGTTTTGATCAGCCTCGCAACATTGAAGGTGCGCTGATATGGCATTCATTCCCGATCGTGCCAAGCAAGCATTGAAGTTCGATGAACTAAACGGACAGTTTGATCCGTGGCTCGTCGCGATTTCGATTGCTTTGGCATGCATCGGTGTGGTGATGGTGGCTTCGAGTTCGATGCCTTATGCCGTTAATAATCATATGGGCGAATTTCATTATCTGACGCGCCATATTGCATTTTTGGTTGTCGGTTCCGCGATGGCGTTAGCGATCATGACATACGTGGCGACGCGGTCGCAGCGCGGCAAGT
>JBDTTC010000140.1:0-2982 GCA_039930825.1 Arenimonas sp. | reverse complement strand
GGAAGTGGTGGCACGCTATGCCCCCACAACCAAGCCGGAAAAAATCGTAAATCGGATAAAAAGCTTGTTTTAGTCGAAGTTTTTGCCTGGATTTATGAATCTGAATCCTGTTTATTAATGCAATGCGGTGCCGAATCACCTAAAATAGCGGCCCTCAAGCCCGCATGGCGGGCTTTTAATATTTTTAGGAACCTGTCTCATGCAAATTGCTGAACGCACCGCTGCACTCTTTAACTACACACTGACCAACGCAGCTGGCGATGTAATTGACAGCTCCGAAGGCCGCGAGCCTTTAGCCTATCTGCACGGCGCCGGTAATATCGTGCCAGGTCTTGAAAAAGAAATGACTGGCAAATCAGTGGGCGACAAATTCAATGTTGTCGTGCAGCCGGAAGAAGGTTATGGCATGCCGAACCCCATCATGATTCAAGTGGTTCCTGCTGCGGCTTTCCAAGGCGTGGATAAGCTTGAAGTTGGTATGGAATTCCAAGCCCAAACCCCACAAGGCCCTATGTCAGTGGTCATTGCCAAAATCGAAAACGATGAAGTTACGGTTGACGGCAACCATCCTCTGGCAGGACAAACCCTGCATTTCGCAATTGAAATTATGGAAGTGCGTGACGCCAGCCTGGAAGAATTGGCACATGGCCACGTGCACGGAGCCGGTGGTCATCACCACTGATATCTCGGTACCTTTTTCGCTGCCCATCGCTATGTGGGCAGAACTGGAGGCGGCATACCAAACGCCGCCCCGGGCTTATCACAATATCCAGCATGTGCATGAAGTTACTGCACACTTTCGAAATGTTGCAGCAAGCGTTGGCTGGAAAAATCCGAAAGAAGTTTATCTTGCCGTGTTGTATCACGATGCCATTTATCAAGCTGGCAGAAATGATAATGAAATACGCAGTGCCGAACTCGCGGTCCAATCTGTCGGCAAATATTTGTCCAATGAATCCATTGATTCAATCAAGCTGTCAAATCTGATTGAACTCACGGCCAGGCATGGCCATCTTCATCCGGATAATCTTGATGAAGACAGTAAGCTTTTTCTTGATTGCGATATGGCAATTCTTGGCGCGGAGCCTGCACAGTTTCTTGCCTACGATAAAGCCATTGCCAACGAGTATCGCGGCAAATTACCTGGCTGGATGTTCCAGTTTTATCGCAGAAAATTCCTCAAGAAATTACTCGATTCACCGCGTATTTATCTGTCAGAATTTTTTCTTGCATCGCACGAAGCCAAGGCGAGGGAAAATATTGCCGGCTTGCTGAAAAAACCGCGTAGCATTTTGATGGCCTCTTCAGGTCGCTAGTTTTTTCAAAACCTACGCACCTTTTCCGGCACTGGCTGACTCTGTTGGTTAATGTAACGGAGATGATATGAAAAATTTGATAGTAATAGCCGGCATGGCATTGGTTTCAAACCTGGCTTCTGCCGCTGTGCCGATGAGTTGCCAGGCACAAAGCGGAAAATTTGTGACGCCAGTCGTCGAGTTATATACCTCGGAAGGCTGCAGCAGCTGCCCGCCGGCGGATGTATGGCTAGCGCAACAAGCGCGTCGAACAGATATTAATGCGAATTTCTTGGCATTCCATGTGGATTACTGGGACGACATCGGTTGGCCTGACCGCTTCGCGAATCATGCTTATACCCTCAGGCAGTATGGCCGTGTGCAACGAAAAGGTTCCAGTCAAGTCTATACACCACAGGTGATGGTGGGCGAGCAAACCGGTGTTAGTTGGTCCTGGCCAGATCGTTCGGAAAGTTTTATCAAGCAAGCCAATAGTGCATTGGCAATAGCGTCCATTGGATTACAAGCAAACGGCACCGCCGGGCTATGGAAAGCCAAGGTTGCCTTGTCGTCATTAAATGCACTTCCGAATACGCAATGGTATTTGGCGGTCTATCAGGATGGTTTGAGCAGCCAGGTACGAGCTGGCGAGAATAAGGGTAAATTGCTGAAGCACGATCGTGTGGTCAGACAATGGCTTGGGCCTTATCGATTGAATGGCACAAATACTCAGAAAGATTTCGATATTGCCTTATCCAATGCCGATGCCATGGGTCAGACAGGATTGCTTGCGGTACTGGAAAACTCGGCCAATGGTCAGGTGCTACAATCTTTGAAACTGCCTTTGTCGCAATGCAAGGTGGTGGCAAGCAAATAAGGTTAAACCATGAATACGATGCGAGCCTGGCAGGCCATGCGGTATGGCAATGAACGCGATAGCTTGAGTTTGAATGCAATTGAACGTCCACTACCAAAAACTGGCGAGGTTTGCATTAAGGTTCATGCAGCGAGTTTGAATCCGATTGATTACAAACTACTGCACGGTGATCTAAAGAAAGTTATGCCGTTGCCGTTCCCCATTACCATGGGTTTTGATGCAGCAGGTATTGTGGATTCCGTCGGCAGTTCAGTCACGCGATTCAAGGTTGGCGATAAAGTTTATGTACGCGCAAGCCGTGAGAGTCTGCGCGCCTTAGCCGAATACACAGTGCAGCCGGAAGCTTTTGTCGCATTGATGCCGAGTGTGTGTAGTTTCGAAGAAAGTGCGTCGTTCCCCTTGGTCGCATTGACTACGGTGCAAGGATTTGTTGATCGAGCTCAGCTGAAAGCAGGCGACAGTATTCTGATTCATGCCGGTTCCGGTGGCCTGGGAAGTTTCGCGATTCAATACGCCAAGCAAATGGGTTTGATTGTGCACACCACCACGAGCTCGAAGAATGCCGATTGGGTACAAAAACTAGGTGCGGATAAAGTGTTTTGCTATGACCAGGTCGATATTGGCGCCATCAATAACCAATATGATGCCGTGTTCGATACGCTCGGTGGAAAGGAAACTTTGCAGGCATTCGTGCAAATAAAAGCCGGTGGCGTGGTGATTAGCGTCGCAGGTCCGCCGGATATCGAGATGCGAAATATATTCGGCAAAAACCCGATCATACGTTTTGCGATGTGGATGATGTCCCGCAAT
>JBDTTC010000139.1:0-2535 GCA_039930825.1 Arenimonas sp. | reverse complement strand
CAAGGCGAAGTCGTTTTAGTTACAGGCGCTAGTCGTGGAATAGGTGCTGCAATTGCTGACACACTCGCGGCACAAGGTGCAAAAGTAATCGGCACCGCGACAACGGAAGCAGGCGCAGCAGCAATCGGTGAGCGTATGGCTAGCATCGGCGGTATCGGTAAAGTATTGAACGTGACCGATGGTGCCGCAGTTGAAGCATTAATTGATTCGATAACTTCCGAATACGGCAACATTTCGATTTTGATAAATAACGCAGGCATTACACGCGACCAGCTTTTAATGCGAATGAAAGACGATGATTGGTCGGCTATTCTCGATACCAATTTGTCATCGGTATTCCGGACCAGTAAAGCCGTTATGCGTTCGATGATGAAAGCGCGCAAGGGTCGCATCATCAATATCGCATCGGTAATTGGCGTAACCGGCAATGCAGGTCAATCAAACTATGCGGCAGCGAAGGCCGGCATTATCGGTTTCAGTAAATCCTTGGCGAAGGAAGTGGGTTCGCGCGGAATTACCGTTAATGTGATTGCGCCCGGCTTTATCGAAACCGATATGACCCAGTCATTACCGGAAGTGCAAAAAGAAATGATGATGGGGCAGATTGCACTTGGACGTTTCGGTTCGCCGCAGGATATTGCCGATGCAGTCGCATTCCTGGCGAGCCCTGCGGCGGCTTACATTACCGGTCAAACCCTGCATGTAAATGGTGGCATGTACATGTCATGACCACATTTTCCGTTGCCAATGCAGTAAAAACTCTTTTTTAACATTTGTAAGCTGTGAAATTAGGATAAAATGCCCACCTCGGCATTACGAGGCCAGCGAGACAGGCGCCCGCTGGAGTCGATTTAAAGTTTGCGCCCGCTTAATTAACTCCGGGAGGAGAATCAATCCATGAGCACCATCGAAGAACGCGTCAAAAAGATCGTTGTAGAACAACTGGGCGTCAAAGAAGAAGAAGCCACCAACAACGCTTCCTTCGTTGACGATCTTGGCGCTGATTCGCTCGACACCGTTGAGTTGGTGATGGCACTTGAAGAAGAGTTCGAGTGCGAAATCCCGGACGAAGAAGCGGAAAAAATCACGTCGGTTCAACAAGCCATTGATTACATCAAGGCACATGTTAAAGCCTAATGGTTCACCAAGTTTGAATGTCGAGGCCGCGCATGCGCGGCCTTTGCATTTTCAGTTTTACCTATTGGCGTAAGCTACACGCAGTTTTAAAATTGTCGTCTCCGATTCCAGGCATTTGAGTAGTGGAGTTTTTATGAGCAAGCGTCGCGTTGTTATCACCGGAATGGGCATTGTGTCGCCGATTGGCAATACTCTCGATAGTGCTTGGGACAGCATCAAGCAGGGTCGTTGCGGTATTGGCCAAATTACTCATTTCGATGCCACTCAGTTTGCTACCCGCATTGCCGGTGAAGTCCGCGATTTCGATGCGAAGTCATTCCTGCCGCCGAAAGACGTCAAGAAAATGGATACCTTCATTCATTACGGCCTGCGCGCCTGCCTGGATGCGCTGGATGATTCCGGTCTTGAAATCACCGACGCGAATGCCGAACGCATTGGCGTTTTAGTCGGCTCAGGTATTGGTGGTGTGCGTGGTATTGAAGAAAGTGCAGTGGCCCTGCATTTGGGTGGTCCGCGTAAAGTTTCTCCGTTCTATATTCCAAGCACGATCATCAATATGTTGCCGGGTCAGTTGACGATCATGAAGGGCATTAAGGGGCCGAATTTCTCGGCAGTCTCGGCATGTGCGAGCGCTAACCATGCTTTTGGCATGGCGATGCGCATGATTCAATACGGCGATGCCGACGTGATGGTGGCAGGCGGTGCAGAACATGGCACCACACCAACATCGGTTGCCGGTTTTTGTTCGATGAAAGCGATGTCCACGCGCAACGATGAACCGCTCCGTGCGTCACGTCCCTGGGACAAGGACCGCGATGGTTTTGTGCTTGGTGATGGCGCAGGCATGCTGATTCTTGAAGAATACGAGCACGCAAAAGCACGCGGTGCAAAAATTTATGCCGAGCTTGTCGGCTTCGGTGCCAGTTCCGACGCGTATCACATGACTGCACCGAGTGAAAATGGTGACGGTCCTGCGCGTTGCATGACTATGGCATTCCGCGATGCTGGCGTAAATCCGGATCAGGTGGAATATTTAAATGCCCACGGCACCTCGACACCGCTAGGCGATTTGGCAGAAACCTTCGCAATTAAACGCGCACTTGGTGACCATGCGTATAAAACGATGGTGAGTTCGACCAAATCGATGACTGGGCATTTACTCGGCGCTGCTGGCGGTGTCGAAGCGGTATTTACGATTCTTGCATTGCACACCGGTATTATTCCGCCAACGATCAATCTGGAAAACCCGGGCGAGGGTTGCGATCTTGATTACGTGCCGAACATTGCGCGCGAAAAAAATATTTCGGTCGCGGTCTCGAACGGTTTCGGTTTCGGCGGCACCAACGGCACCCTGGTTTTCAAGAAAATCTAGAAAAAACAGGCAGCACAGGCCAATGA
>JBDTTC010000138.1:0-8744 GCA_039930825.1 Arenimonas sp. | reverse complement strand
GAAATTGGGGGAGGCATGGTGGTGACGATTTGTCGTGACGATGATGTGCTGACAATAAACAATCCCAAGCATGCGCGCCGAGGTGATACTCGAGGTACCGGCTCCGGCCTGAAGCATATTCAGGCGCGTTATCGTTTATTGTCCGAACGCATGATCAGGATAGAAAACAATGCGAATGAATTTCGCGTCATCGTACCCTTGTTGCCATGCGCGCCCTGATTATTGAAGACGAGGCCATTGCGGCCGCAACTTTGTCCGGGTTGCTGAAGGAATCAGTACCCGAGTTGGAGCTTGAGCCCGTGCTCGGTTCAGTCGCGGCCAGCATCGAGCGTTTATCGCGAAAACCATTGCCCGATTTGATGTTTATGGATGTGCATCTATCCGATGGTCTGTGTTTTGAAATTCTGGATGCGATTCCAGCTTCGATTCCGATCATCTTTACCACCGCCTATGACCAATTCGCGCTAAAAGCATTTGAAACCTTCGGCATTGATTATCTTTTGAAACCATTGCGTCCGGAACGGCTTGCATTTGCATTATCGAAATGGCGGCAGCTGCATGGTTCTGGCGCTACGCCCATGCAGCGACCGGATGAATTGGCTGAAACATATTTTCGGCATAGCCAGCGTTATCGCGAACGATTTTTGGCGGCCACCGGCCAGGTGCTGACTTCCATCCCGGTAGCCGACATTGCCTATTTCCATAAAGAGCTGGTTGTGCGATTGGTGACCCGTGAGGCACGCGCTTATGTCATGTCGCAAAGCCTGGATGAATTGATGCCGATGCTGGATCCATCCAGATTCTTTCGCGCCAATCGGCAAACCATTATTCAAATCGATGCTGTTCAACGCGTGCACCGGGGATTCAAGGGCAAGCTGGAGCTGGAATTAATTCCGGCATGCCATCAAATCGTGGTGGTAAGCCAGGAGCGTGCGGGCGCATTGCGTGAATGGCTGGGTGGCTGATTAAAGCAAAGCTGTCGAGTCAATCGACAGCCATTGTATTTACGACATTCAATAATTCGTTGCTGCATGACCTTTTGCCACCAGCACAACGGCATCATAGTTATAAATTAGTTTATTGATCGCACTTCCGGAAGGCATGCGTGGTTTACCTGCTTCGCGCAATGAAACCAGATCAATGACACTTGCATCCTGTGCCGGCGAAATGGCCAATAGCGCATCAATTCCCAGCGGTTTCAATTCTTCCTTTGCGTCATAGATAAAATGTTGGTCTTTATTGTCTGCCGAAAATGGAAAATGCCGATTCACTTCTCCGCCTTGCATCAATACGAGAATATGCAGGCTCCTGCCGCCGTTTGATTCGGCCAGTTCTGATGCCATATTGCCGATGTCGAATTGCTGGGTTGGTGTCAAACCACGTGCTGCGTGGTAGGCGCCCAATTTAAATAATGCACGAGGCATGCTTTCGGTTGCTTGTGCAGCCAGATAATTGCGCATGAAATATGATTTCATCATCAATGAGCGATCGCGATTCGATTTATAGGGTGCAGTATTTTGCGAATGATAAATTTCCGCACTTGCTGCCATCGCATTGATCAAAGCCAATGCTTCCATGTTGTTGTCGGTATTGAATATATCTTGCAGATCCTTAAAATCCTGCGTTGTCCATTGAGTCAAGGCAATGGATTCGGGATTATGTTTCGCTACCATGTTCTGCCACGCGCTGTCGGCTCGCTTGCGAAATACGGATAGTTGTTTGCGCTGGTCATTGCCGGATGCGAGCCGATATAAATTATCCAGATGCATTTGCGTGGCAAGTAAAAATTCCTGGTCAACTCCCCAAAGTGCCGGGTCGGCACGATCACAGGAAGCAAAAGAAGCCGCTAACGCACCGTCTTGTGTGAAATTCACGAAAGGGGAAAAGAACGGAAATTTATTATTGAGTTTTTTCAATCCATCCTTGCTATCGCACAGCGACTCTTCGACTTTTTGTGCGGCATAAAAACCGATTTCAAGAACTAGATGATCAAAACGTTTGTCCGCCAATGAGGCTTGTAGTCCCATTGCAAACTGTGGGATATCGGCAAAGCCGTGATCTTCGCCTATCAATACAAATTGCGATTTTTCGGCTTCTTTTACCAGCCAGCTGGCACCGGGTCCCGTCAAGCCGGAGGATGAAATTTTTAGCGGCATTGCCTGCATTTTTACCGCATCGACGAAAGCTTTTTCGGTTGCTTCGGCATGGACGTTGGTGCTGGCTATTCCTATGGTCAGACTGGCACAAAAAGACATTAACCACGATTTCATATACTTCATCTCCATCTCCGGTTGATTGAAGTATGAAGTGTGCAAGGTCTGACATTAGTCGCAATCGGAATAGTATCCAGGCAGGAAAAATCAGTTCCGAAGCCGATATTTAAGCTCGCGAGTCTGGTTCTATTTCAGGAATTCTTTTATACAAGAATCTGGATGAATATCCTTGCGCAGATGGCATCAACAATGTTTTTTATCACTTAATAAAATGGCAGTGGTTTTAAAATACATCGCATTGGTGATTTGCAAATTGAATGCGGATAAATAAATGCATCGCAATTTGCATGTTGTGAACGATGTATCCGCGTATCACGAAATTCAATTTGATGGTGCGTTGCACAAGTGTTTCCATGTGCATTCGCACATTACTCGATGAAAAATGATGATGCGTTGCATCATATTTTTCATGTGCGTTTGCACATGTTTTCATAAAGCGAAATGCATCACAAAATTTGTTGACTAGCTCAGTACTAGACGGTACGGTATGGATCGGCAAGGGGAGGCCCATACGTGGGTTTTGCTGTTTCAAGCTTATTTTATCGTGGTCCGGAGCCCCTCGGCTTTCGCTCGTACACACCTTAAGAAGGAAGCAAGTAATGACTATCCGTTTCGGCAAGATCGTTCGTGTGCTATTTCCAAGCATGGCTCTGCTGGCAAGTTCGCAAGCAATGGCAAGCACCTTAAATCAAAATGTTTCGTGGACCATTGATCGCACCGGCACTACCGCGAAGTATCGCGTGGTGGCCTATGGTGATTCCATTTATGCCGGTTACAACGGTTCTGTCTCGAATGCGGGAAAGTATTCTGCGACAACGGTTGAGTCGGAATATCTTTCGGCACTGTGGAACACGGATGTCGAAAACGTGCGTCGAACAAAATCGGGAGCGATAGCCTCCGATGTCTACAAAAATAAAATCGTTGCGGAAAAATCGTACATGCAAGCCAGCTCGACCCGCGTTGTTACATTCGAGATGTGCGGTAATGATGGACTGCAAGCGCGAACGACTTTCAAGGGCCAGACCGGCACTTGCAATTACAGCGTGTTGACGACTGCCGAAAATAATTGCAAAACGAATGTTGCGGCAGCGATGGATTTCATCAACGCAAATGCCTACGCCGGTACCAAGCTGAAAGTAGTTGGCAATCTTTATTATCCCGGTTACAACGCCGACAACGTGCAAAGTTCCTGCAATGATCCGAGCACCGGTGCCAAGGTGAATATGCGCGACAAATTCCTGCCATCCATTGCACGGATGAATTACTGGATGTGTACGTACGCGGGCCAGAAAGGCTTCAAGTGCGCCGACAATTTTGCCGGTTTCATGGGCGCTGATTACGACAGCAATGGTGACGGTGTGATTGACTCGCAAGCGCTGAAATATGTGGCTGGTGAAAGTGAATCAAGCTATGTAACGCGCATCACTTCGACGCTGCGTCCGACCTTGCGCGATGCCAATACGCACTTTGTGTCTTCATCAAGCAGCTACGACTACATCCAGTCCGACGATACGCATCCGACTTATACCGGCGGTACAGTTTCCGCAGGCCTCTGGGGCGGTACCACAGGTACGGGTGCATCGCGCTATCCCTCCTATACAAATGGCAAAAGTCCGATCTGGAACCAGTACGGTCATGAGCTGATGGGATGGTCGCTTTCGATGTACGCTCCGGCGGCACCGTAATTACGGCACGCTAGATTGCATTGATGAATGATTCAATAAAAAGCAACACATCGCCGTCTGGTAAAGACGGCGATGGCGTTCGCATTATCGAGCACGATAGGCGCGGTTTACGTTCGGCATTGCTTTACAAAATGCTGGCAGTGGTTTTGCTTGTTTGTGCTGTAGTTTATGTCGGCATGAGCGCCATTGATCGGAACTCATCGAAGACTGACAACATGAATCCGGATCAAGCCAAATTAGATCTATCGAATGCAAGCGAAATCGCTTCGTCATCCTCCTTGGCAACAGCGCCAACGACCATGCGTGATGGCCCGATTACTGCCCGCTCTGCAAGTGCAGGGAATGATCGAAATGATCTGGCCAACTACGTAGTACCGGGGCAAACACCGAAGATGGAAGAAGTGATCAATCGATTGCATGAAGCCGGTATTCATGAAGGTCTGGGTGCATTCAATCCGCCCGGCACCAGTCCGCCGATGATCGGTCTGGCCGTTCCCGATGATTATGTTTTGCCGGAAGGTTATGTTCGACATTTTCAGGCGACTGATGACGGTCAACGTATCGAACCGATCCTGATGTTTTCGCCAGATTTTGATTTCTTCGATAGCGCCGGCCAGCAGATTGCGATTCCGGATAACCGCGTTGTGCCAGGCAATATGGCACCGCCTGGCCTTGTGATTCGACCAATCAAAATTCCTGAGCCGTTGGAGCCAGGGGGACCCTAGTTCTGAATATATCCCGATTCTCTCGCGCCGGCTGGCGTTCGCTTGCCGGTCTTGTCCTAAGTGCGGCCTTGCTGGGCTTGTACTCGCATGGCGGATACGCTTATCTGATCGGTTTTATTGCGCTGGTACCCTGGTTGCTAGTCTTGAATACAATCTCGAACGTCGCCGGTGCTGCGCGCAGCGGTTTAGTGATGAGCATTGTTTTTGTTGCCGCAGTATTTGCCTGGTTCGGTGTTGCCATCGGTGCTTACACGGGCATCGGTTCGGCGACCGGATTATTCGTGGTGCTGCTAGCCGCGCCGTTGTTGCAACCGCAGATATTTGCATTCGCACTTGTTCGTCATATTACAGGCCGTCGTTATGGTGCGCTTGTACGTGCACTTGCGGGTGCATCGGCATGGGTGGCGGTTGAGTGGCTTGTTCCCAAATTATTGGGTGACACGATCGGCCATGGTTTGTATCCATCACCCTATTTGCGTCAAATTGCCGATATCGGCGGTGCTGCCGGCCTTACTTTTCTGCTGATCCTCGTGAACGAAAGCATAGCGTTTGCCATCACGCATCGACGTAATGGTGCGCGTGCATTGGTTTCGCCCTTGCTGATTGCAGCATCAATATTGATCTTGATGGCGGCTTACGGCAGCGTTCGTCTTTCCGCGTTGTCAGCCATGCAGGACCATAATGAAAAGCCGTTGCGTGTGGGTATGGTGCAATCGAATATCGTCGATTACGAGAGTCTGCGACGCGAAATGGGTGCTTACGAAGTAGTGCGTCATGTACTCGACACGCATTATGCGATGTCGCACGAGGCGATAGATCAACATCATGTCGATGCATTATTATGGTCGGAAACCGTTTACCCGACCACCTTCGGTCATCCGAAAAGTGAAGGCGGCGCCGAACTCGATAAAGAAATTCGCGATTTTGTTACCGCAGCAAAGGTTCCGTTGGTATTCGGAACTTACGACCTCGATGAAAGCGGCGAGTACAACGCTACGGCATTCGTGGAACCCAATGTAGGAACGCTTGGATTTTATCGCAAGACCGATTTATTCCTGTTCACCGAGTATTTGCCGGCATGGTTTGATGGCCCGGCAGCTAGAAGATTATTACCTTGGGCTGGCGGCTGGAAGCAAGGTTCCGGAGCGCGGGTATTTCCATTGCGTCTTGCCGATGGACGTGAAATTCCTGTGTTGCCGATGATTTGCCTAGACGATGTCGATACCAACCTGGGCATTGATGGTGCGAGGCTCGGGGCGCAAGTCATTTTGAGCATGTCGAACGATTCTTGGTTTACCGAATTTCCGGTAGGGGCAAAATTGCATCAGACCGTAGCGGCATTTCGCAGCATCGAAACGCGTATGCCACAAATGCGCGTGACAGCCAACGGCATCAGTTCGGTTATCGATGCAACTGGCAAGGTAGTTACGCATACCGCTATGAGCGAACAGAAAATCCTGATTGGTGAAGTGTCGGCAGGGCAGCCGCCGATGACATTGATGGTGGCTTGGGGTGACTGGCTGGGTCGTGTGGGTCTCGCATTCTTAATGCTGCTCGCAATGATTTCTATTTTTCATCTATTAAAGCGGCGCATGTTACGTGGTATTTCGGCGTCTTCCGCTTCGACTTTAGTGTCGGAAGAAAACTTCCAGGCCGACGGTGTCGTGTTTTCTTTTTTCTGGCGTGCGGTGGCGGGTTCGCTTCGTGTATTTGCCTGGGCCGGTTTGTTATGGATCGGAATGCCACTAATATTCGGAGATAACGAACGGACCAATGCTTTAATGCAGATGTGGATGTTCGCAGCATTAGTGTTGGCGCCCGAAGTTGCCCTATGGTCCATCAAGCGCGCCCTCTCGGCAAAGATGCGAATTGAAAACGGCATGCTCGTGTTGGAACAGCGTGAGCGCCGCATTGAAATTAGTGTAAAAGAAATCGAGGCGGTGGAAGCATGGAAGTTTCCGCTTCCTTGCGCAGGTGTGAGCTTGCGTTTGGGCTTAGGGCAGCAGTGGTCTGGCGGTATTGCTTTGGCAGATCAGGCAGCTTTCGTTCGTGCGCTGATTCGCGCCGGCGCACAATTTAGGCTCGAGGATTCGTTGGCCACCCGCACTTCGACATACGCTCGCGTGCGACAGGCGGTTCCCCGCTGGCGCCTCGATCATCCAATAATAAAATTCGTATTGTTCCCGCTAGTTCCGGCGCTACCGGCTTTCCGACTACACCAAAACATTGCTTTCGGCGGAACTTTCGGTGAGTACTATACCTTCGGCTTGAAGGCTTACCTGGTCGCATTCGTAATCTGGTGGGCTTCGTGGGTGATAGGCATGACCTTGTTCGCGGCGCTACTGCGGGTCGTGATCGAGACGGGTACCTTGTTCTCAATCGGTCTGTTTCCAGAACGGGCAATTGATGTCAGGAAAGTGCTGGAACCCCTCGGCCGTATATTGTTCTTTCTGGGGGTTCCAGTTTGGTTGCTGACCCGGATCTGGCTGGGATAAATTTCGGAGTCCAGTAAAAAACAAATTGGATATGTTTCTACGGCCCATTGCGTGGCTGCCTTGCTTGCGGCACCATGAGCCATGAATAGCTTCGACAAGAGGCAATATCCCCGCCGACCGGTAAATCTGGCAGCCGTCATTGTGCCGATTACGCCTGCGCCTGCTACAGCGGTGATCGATCTTTCCGAAGGTGGTGCCGGTCTGGAATGGAACCTACCAGACGACATCGAGGTGGGCGCTATGGTCCGCTTACGTTTCCTGCTTGCCGGCGAGCAGAGCATCGAAATCGAAGGCTGCATTGTGCGTATTGCAAACGGTCGTGCCGGCGTTGAGTTCCTGAGTGCCCAGGAGACCTTGGTTCGTCAGTTGCTCGCCGAAGCGCGCTCCGCGGAAGACTATTGAATAATTATTGGGCGAGAAAGATGCACTTGGGCGCACTTTATAAAAAACAAAAAAACAAAAAAACAAAAAACGAAATGCTCGCGCTGCCTCATCACTTGACTCGTATGGGACCGAGTATCAGGCTGCGCCATAAATTCCAGTGCGTGGCGTCACAATTCTAAAAAGCCTGCAAATTTAATGACTCAGGCCCCTGTATGGCCAGATGTGGAATGCTATTCTTCATCACGCGATTCGATATCAATAATAATTTCGGCGATAAATTCGACAGGGGTTCACTCATGACTGAATGGTTTTATGTGCGCGATGGCCAGCAATTTGGCCCCGTGGCTTTTGAACAACTTGTAGCACTTGCCCAAAGCGGCGTGCTGACCGGCAGGGACAGTGTCTGGAATGCCACCATGACGGGCTGGACACCGGCAGGCCAAGTGCCCGGAATTTTTGATTTGTACACCGGCCCCGCGATTCTAAGCTCGGTTCCGCCATCAATTCCGTCCGGCGCATCGAGTGTTTCTTCAGCATCAAGCTCATCAAACCCCTATGCCGCACCGGAAAGTAGCTGGAGCCAACAGACTGACTTTACGACCTTTGACTTGACCGAGATTGAGCCCGGCAGCGAATCGATTGACCCGATGGAATGCATTAGCCGGGGATATGAAATTTTCAAACGTGAATTTGCCAATATTCTGCTTATAGGATTGGTCTATCTGGGCATAATATTCGGGCTGTCATTTATATTCGGTTTTATCGAAATAATGACAACCGCTATGGCATCTCGTGGCAGCAATGGACAGGCAGATCCAGGTAGTTTAATGATTGTCGTTACCGTAATAAGCCGCGTTCTGCAGCAATTAGTTTCGATTTTTTTGCAGCTTGGCTTGGCGCGGGTAGGCTTGAATCTGGTCTCGGGCAAGGAAGTATCGGTTGGCCTTTTGTTCGGCGAGGGATCAAAATTTCTGCGTGCACTTGGTGCCACGATTTTGTTCAGTATCGCCATGATAATAGGTTTTGTGTTGCTGATCATTCCCGGAATCTATATCGCGTTGCGCTACGGCCAATTCATGTCGGCACTCGTTGATCGCGATCTTGGGATCTTCGAAGCATTTTCCTATAGCGAATCGATTACTGCCAATAACCTGATGAATCTGTTTGTACTGGGTTTGTTGA
>JBDTTC010000137.1:0-9127 GCA_039930825.1 Arenimonas sp. | reverse complement strand
ACATCGAGTACTTCGGCACGGGTCGGGATCGGATTATCAACCATCGATTGCAGCATTTGCGTTGCGGTAATCACCACGCGATTGTGTTCGAGTGCGGTGCGAATAATTTTTTTCTGCAGACCCGGCAATTCGGCATCGCCAATTTCAACGCCCAAGTCACCGCGCGCGACCATGACCACATCGGAAGCAATGGTAATTTCGTCCAGATTGGTAATCGCTTCTGCACGTTCGATCTTGGCAACCATATTGGCACTACTGCCGGCTTCCTTCGCAAGCCTTCTGGCTTCATGCATGTCCTCGGCTGAACGGCAAAACGACACGGCGATAAAATCGACCTCGAGTTTTGCAGCGACGATGATATGTTCCTTGTCCTGCTCGGTCAGCGCTCCCAGCGACAAACCACCGCCCAAACGATTAAGACCCTTGCGATTGGACAGATAACCATCGGTCAGAACTACGGTATGAATGCTGTCGCCTTGCACCGACAAAACTTCCAATGCCATCAAGCCGTCATCGAGCAACAAAGTGTCGCCTGCATTGACGTCATCGACCAGACCAAGATAACTGCAAGCCACTTGTGTGTTGTCACCGAGCGGCGCATTGGCACGACAGATCAAACTGAATTTATCGCCAACTTTGAGTTGCACTTTGTCATTGGCGAATTTTTCGATGCGAATTTTCGGCCCCTGCAAATCCGCCAGGATTCCAACCTCGCGACCTTGCTTCGCGGCGGTCTCGCGGACAGCGTGCACGCGAGCGGCATGCTGGTCCGGTGTGCCGTGCGAAAAATTCATTCTAACGACGTTGACACCGGCGCGAATGAGTTCATCGAGCACGCCGGGCGCATCGGTAGCCGGGCCAAGGGTGGCCAATATTTTGGTGCGACGTAATGGAGCCTGCATTCGTGATTCCCGCTTTTTCGTTTTTTATTCAGGCGTTCATCTTAATGCACAAAATTGCATTATTGGAATAATGCCAACAATTGTTCCGGCTTTTCGATGATGTGATCTGCATTGGCTCGGGACAATTCTTCTTGTCCGCCAAAACCCCAAAGCACGCCGACGCTTGTTATCCCATGATGCTTGGCACCTTCAATATCCATATGCCGGTCACCGATCATCACGCAATCCTGCACCGCGACCTGCATGCTTTCCATCGCGATTTGAATTAATTGCGATTTGTAACTGATGCGACCATCCAGGCTTGCACCGGAAATCATTTCAAAATGATGGCCGAACGGAAGGTGCTGGATAATCTTGCGGGCATGTTCGTCATTTTTTGCCGTCACTACGGCAAGCCTATGACCACGCTGCGCCAGCATTTCTATCGTCGCTTGAATGCCGTCATAAACTGTGTGCTCTGCCCAGCCATCGGTTTCAAAACGTTCGCGATAAAAAGCGACCGCGGCTTCGGTTTTTTCAAGGTCATTGAGTAAGGGCCCGAAGCTATCGCGTAACGGCGGCCCGATCCAGCGTCGCAATTCATGCTCGGGCGGGACCGGTTCGCCGGATTTTTGCAGTGCATACGCTACGCAACGCGTGATTCCAATGGCTGAATCAATCAGTGTGCCATCCAGATCAAAAAATAATACTTTCATCAAGCCACTGCTCTTTTCATCAGGGCCGTCACTGCCGGCAATTGCTTGCCTTCGCAGAATTCGAGAAATGCACCGCCACCGGTCGAGATATAACCGATACCCGCTTCGACGCCGTATTTGTCGACAGCTGCAAGCGTGTCGCCGCCGCCGGCGATCGAGAATGCATTCGATGCCGCGATGGCTTTTGCCAATACTTCAGTGCCTTTGCCGAAAGCATCGAATTCAAATACACCGACCGGTCCGTTCCAGATCACGCTGCCGGCATTTTTAATCATATCGGCATAGCGTGCGGCTGTTTCCGGCCCAATATCGAGGATCAAGTCATCACTGCCGACTTCATCGACTTTCTTGATGGTGGCCGGAGCATCGGCCGAAAAACTCGTCGCTACCACGACATCGCTCGGAATCGGAATATCGGCGCCGCGAGCTTTCGCATCACTCATGATTTTTCTCGCGGTATCGAGCAAATCGTTTTCGCACAATGATTTACCAACGCCGTAACCCATTGCCGCAATGAAAGTATTGGCGATACCACCGCCAACGATAAGCTGATCAACCTTGTCAGCCAGGCTCGATAGCAATTCCAGTTTTGTCGATACCTTCGAACCGGCAACAATCGCAATCAAGGGGCGGGCGGGATTTAGCAATGCTTTCGCCAAGGCATCCAACTCGGCCATCAGCAAGGGGCCGCCGCAGGCAATTTTTGCCTGTGCAATAACACCGTGGGTCGATGCCTGCGCACGATGCGCGGTGCCGAAAGCATCCATCACGAAAATATCGCAGAGCGCGGCATACTTTTTCGCTAAGGCTTCATCGTCTTTTGCTTCGCCGATATTCATGCGGCAGTTTTCCAGCAGCACGACTTTGCCCGGCTGCACTTCCACGCCATCAAGCCAGTCTTTTAGTAGTGGCACTTCAAAACCCAGCAACTCACCCAGGCGCTTTGCGACCGGGGCGAGTGAATCTTCTTCAGACCAGACGCCTTCCTTCGGGCGCCCGAGATGCGACATCAGCATCAAGGCGGCACCTTTTTCCAAAGCTAGTTTTATGGTCGGCAAAGCAGCCGTAATGCGTTGGTCGGAAGTGATATGGCCATCTTTGACCGGCACGTTTAAATCTTCCCGGATCAATACGCGCTTGCCAGCCAACTCTAAATCTGCCATTCGTAAAACCTGCATACCACTTCTCCACATATCGAATGCAATATTTTCGCCTGTGCGGCAATATCCATCAAATCAAGTGCGGCTCGTGCGAAAATAAGCCCATGAATACTCAAGCCAACCCACCACTACCAAGCCTCGAAGCCACCCGACTGCGCTTACGCCCTTACCTGGACTCAGACACCACCGCGCTGTTTACCTTGTATGGCGACCCGCAAGTGACCCGTTATTGGTCGCACCCGCCCTGGACCGATCCGGCACAGGCACATCTGTATTTGAGCTTGCGAAAAGATGAACCCACCACCGCCGTACACGCCTGGGCAATTGCCGAAAAAGAGTCGAACGAGTTGATTGGTGCACTCACGTTTTTTTCGATCAGTGGCACCCATGCACGTGCGGAAGTGGGTTATTCGCTGATGTCGAAATATCAGGGCAAGGGTCTTGGCAGCGAAGCCTTGAGCACGGCATTGAAATACGGCTTCGACACGCTGAATCTTTATCGCATCGAAGCCGATGTCGATCCACGAAATACCGGCTCGATAAAACTGCTTGAAAAACTGAATTTCCAGCGCGAAGGTTTTTTACGCCAACGCTGGAGAGTCAATGGCGAAGTTTGCGACAGCGTTTTGTTTGGTTTATTGAAAGAAGATTACCAGGCCGCATGAAACTCAATCCCGCCGACGCCGAACTTTTATCGCAAGCCGTGCAAGCACTGAAACATGGCGACGTGATTGGCATGCCAACCGAAACCGTTTACGGCTTGGCGGCCGATGCGATGAATATTTCAGCGGTAGCAAAAATATTCGCGTTGAAAGGACGTCCGGCGGATCATCCCTTGATTGTGCATATCGCCGATATTTCCCAACTGCCGAAATGGGCGGTGGCCATTCCGGAAGAAGCCTATGTGCTGGCACAGCATTTCTGGCCCGGCCCGCTGACAATGATTCTTCGCAAACATGCCGGCGTGCCCGATGAAGTCACCGGCGGTCAAGATACAGTGGGCTTGCGTTGCCCCGCACATCCTCTGGCGCTGGTCTTGTTGCAGCAATTCGATGGCGGCGTGGCCGCACCATCGGCCAATCGATTTGGTCGCATTTCCCCGACAACGGCACTACATGTGCGTGACGAGTTCGGCGATGCAGTACCTGTCATTCTGGATGGCGGTGAATGCGAAGTCGGCATTGAAAGCACGATCATTGACCTGAGTTCGGAGCAACCACGACTTTTGCGGCCCGGCATGATTTCACAGGATGAAATCGAGGCAGTAATCGGCCCGATTGCTTCGAATGCCGATACTGAAAGTCCGCGTGTTTCAGGCAGCCTTGCAGCGCATTACGCGCCACGCACGCCAATGCAAATGTTGACGCGCAAAGAATTACTGATCGAATACGCACGTGTTGCAAAACAAGGTTTGTATTGCGAAGTGCTTTGTCTTGATGACCTGCCGGATGACTTGAAAGGCTTGAGTCTGAGCAATGAATACCATGCCTATGCACACGGTTTGTATGCCGCGATGCGAGATCTGGATAGTCGTAATGCCGATCTTTTATTGATTGAACAGATTCCGCAAACATCTGAATGGCTGGCGGTCAACGATCGGCTTGGTCGAGCATTGGTCGGTGCCGGTGTGGATGATATTCAATCGACCTGATCCTAGGGGCGTTTGCTCGCCGCGCCCTAGGCCTGCCAGCAGATTTTGGGCGCAGCAAGCAAGCGCCCCTACGGCCAGATATTAATCACACCAAATCCGTCGCGTAATACACCGCAATCACGACAAATACCGCCAGTGTTTTAATAACTGTGATCGCAAAAATATCCTTGTAGCTTTGGCGATGCGTCAAACCCGTTACTGCCAGCAAGGTAATCACGGCACCGTTATGCGGCAGGGTATCCATGCCGCCGGATGCCATCGCGGCAACACGATGCAATACCTCCATCGGAATGCCGGCTGAATTCGCATTGGCAATAAACGTTTCGGCCATCGCCGCCAACGCAATACTCATGCCGCCAGACGCAGAACCGGTAATGCCGGCGAGTGCGGTCACGGTAACGGCTTCATTGACTAGCGGATTCGGAATTGATTTCAATGCATTTGCAACCACAAGAAATCCGGGCAATGCCGCAATCACGGCACCGAAGCCATACTCCGATGCGGTATTCATTGACGCCAGTAAAGCGCCACCAATCGCAGGCTTGGTGCTTTCGGCAAACTGGCTAGCGATATTTTTCCAGGCAAAGACAAGGACGCAAATAATGCCGACCAGTAGAGCGCCTTCAACAGCCCAGATGGCGGCTACTTTCGAAATCTCCTGCATCACCGGTGGTGCATTGCCGATCACGGCAGGAACGAATTCGTACTGGGTTCCGTAATACTGCGGAATAAAAATACCCAGCAGCTTGTTTACGATGCCGACCAAAACCAGGGGCAATACTGCAATCAATGGATGTGCAAGTCGTTCACCGGAAAACACGGCGGGTTCATTGAGCAATTTATCGCCGTAACCCTCGCCTGCTTTCACTGCGCTGCGGCGACGCCATTCCAGATAGGCCATGCCAAGCGCAAGGATAAAAATGCCGCCTATCACGCCGAGTAATGGCGCTGCCCACGCATCGGTACCGAAAAATGATGCCGGAATGATGTTCTGGATTTGCGGCGTACCCGGCAAGGAATCCATCGTGAAAGTAAAAGCGCCAAGAGCAATCGTCCCGGGGATGAGACGTTTGGGGATATCACTCTGGCGAAACAGTTCGGCGGCAAACGGATAAACCGCAAACACCACCACGAATAGGGAAACGCCGCCATAAGTAAGCAATGCGCAAACCGTGACGATCGACAACATTGCACGCTGCGCGCCGAACAGGCGAATGGTGGCAATGACAATGGATTTCGAAAATCCGGAAATCTCGATCAATTTTCCGAAAATGGCGCCGAGCAAAAATACCGGGAAATAGAGTTTCAAAAAGCCGACCATCTTCTCCATGAACAAGCCGGTGAACATCGGCGCAACCAAAGTCGGGTCGGTCAGCAGCACCGCAGCAAGTGCCGCGATCGGTGCAAAAATAATCACGCTGTAGCCGCGGTAGGCGACCAGCATGAGAAAGCACAATGCTGCCAGCACGATTAGAAATGCCATAAACCAAACCCGTTGATGTCAGGCGGGCAGTCTAGTCACTACACATGCCTGGGGCCCACTGTACTAAGGTACAAGTGTTGGACAAGCACATCACGCCTAGTCTGCACGACATTCGGCATTCCGCCGTGTTTCGCATACGCTTTGCAGAAAGGGGAGATAAATGAATCGCAATCGACTTAGCCTGGCCATTGGCCTGACCTTGTTCATAGGCACCGCAAACTCACAAGCACAGGATGCTGCCAACACCGACAAACCGGCATCGAAGAGCACCTCGACTACACTTGAAGCAGTGAAGGTCACAGCGCGTCGTCGCGAAGAAACACTGCAAGACGTGCCTGTTGCCGTGACTGCATTCACCCCTGAAGCGATCGACAAACTTAATGTACGCGATATCGGTGATCTGGATGCACAAGTGCCCAATCTGACGATCTACGCTGCTCGTGGTTCCAACAGCACAATTACCGCCTACATCCGCGGCGTTGGACAGTCCGATCCGCTTTGGGGTGTTGATCCAGGCGTCGGTTTGTATCTCGATGATGTTTACATCGCACGCCCGCAAGGTGGTTTGCTGGATGTATTCGATGTTGGCCGCATTGAAGTATTACGCGGTCCACAAGGCACTTTGTATGGCAAGAATACAATCGGTGGTGCGATCAAATATATTTCGCGCGATTTGCCAAAAGACACCGAAGGTTTCGCATCGCTGACAGTCGGCAATTACAACGAACTCGATTTCAAGGGCGCATTGGGCGGACCAGTCGGCGACAATGTGCGCATGCGTTTGGCCGTTGCCAGTCTGAACCGCGATGGCTTCGGCAAAAATGTAGTCACTGGCGAAGACGTAAGCGATAAAGATATCCAAGCCATGCGTTACACAGCCGGCTACTTCGGCGATGACGATGTCTTCAATCTTCGTTTTGCTTACGATTACACGAAAGACGATTCCGGCGTTCGCGGTGCGCAAATGCTGACCACTAATTTCCGTGACCCTGCCAGCCCGGATACGCTGCCATTGAACGGCCGCTACGATGTACGCAACGGCATGCCGAACGTCAACGAAACCACGCTCAGCGGCAGTTCGGTGACGGCAACCTGGAAACCGAATGATAACTGGGTATTCAAATCAACCACCGCATATCGCGAATCCGATACCGCGACCTATATCGATTTCGATACGCTGCAAGCCCAATTGACCGACGTGAAAGCTTTCTACAACGACAATCAATTGAGTCAGGAATTTCAGGCGGCCTATGATGCCGCCGGCAAGAGCCACGGCGTGTTCGGTCTTTACTGGTTCAAGGGCAAGGCAGGCGGTTTGGTGCAGAATATTTTCCTGAAGGGTGCCGATATTCCACCGTTCTTTCCGAACCCGCCCGGCCCCGGTTTTCCTGGCCAGTTCGGCGATACCCGTGGTGATGTGGATACCAAAAGCATCGCGATATACGGCGACTGGATTTACGACTTCACCGACAAGTTGAGTATGAGTACCGGTTTGCGTTGGACCAAGGAAGAAAAGCACGCTAATGTGCTGAATCGCAGTTATGCCAATGACACTTTCAGCGTGCCGACCGGAACCGTTGCCTTCGACAAGAAGAAAACCTTCATCAACCTGTCGCCGAAAGTTTCGCTGGATTACAAGCTGACCGATGACACTTTACTGTACGGTTTGTTTGCACGCGGATTCAAATCCGGTGGCTACAATATCCGTGCCAGCGTGTTGCCCAATTCGCAGGAACCCTACGACGACGAACAAGTTGACAGCCTGGAAATCGGCAGCAAGATGGCGTTTTTTGATCAGCGCATGTTCCTGAACCTAGCCTACTTCCACAATAAATATAAAGATATCCAGCTTTCGGTATTCACCACTTGTGTAGTCGGCGGCGTTCCCACTTTCTGCGCCGACTTCACCAATGCGGGACAAGGCACCGTATCGGGCGCTGAACTGGAATTGCAATTACGCCCGAACGAGCATTGGTTTATCAGTGGCAATCTGGCAGTACTGGATGCGAAGTTTGATGAGTTCATTTTCAAGGGCGTCAACATTGCCGACCAGCAGGAATTCACCAATGCACCTGATTTTTCCGGCGCGGTCAACGTCGAGTACATGCAGCCACTTGCCAATGGTGGCAATCTGAGTTTCCGCGTTGGCTACAGCTACCAAAGCGAAGTCGCCGCGACGACTGAAATCACGCAGGATCCCGTCACCGGTGTAATCACTAATCCGATCCATCAGGATGGTTACGGCTTGTTGAGTGCCGGCATTCAATGGAAGACCGCCAGCGACTGGTCTCTGTCCCTGCAAGGTAGCAATCTGACCGACAAGCATTACCTGACAACGGGTTACGTCATTCCATCCACCGGTGTCCGTACCGGATTTTATGGCAATCCTCGCCAGATCAGTTTGACGGCACGTTTCGAATTCTGATGCAGCATTGTTTACATTCAAAAACAACGGGCCGCGCAAGCGGCCCGTTTGCTTGGTGAGTTCGTCATGCGAAATGTACGGAGTGTTGTATCCTCGAAACCATGATTATCTGCTTGTACAACGAAGCACCTGAGGTGGGAAAATGCTGACCGATGCTTTGGTCGTGCTTGCAGGTTTGCTATGGCTCGGCCTGCTATTTGGTGCTGCGCTTTGGGCAGAAAAAAAACCGGCATTGCTCGCATCCCGCTGGCCCTGGGTTTACAGCCTTTCATTGGCCGTGTACTGCACGTCATGGACTTTTTACGGCACGGTAACGCAGGCACAACGTTCGGGCTGGCCAATACCGCCGACATTTATCGGCAGCATTCTGCTTTACGCTTTCGCGTTTCCGGTGTTACTGAAAGTCTTCAGTCTTGCCCGCGAATACAATTCGACTTCGCTGGCAGATTTAATTGCCACCCGGCTGGGCAGAAATTCCTGGTTGGCAGCGGCAGTCACTTTTGTCGCCGTGATCGGCATGGTTCCCTACATCGCCTTGCAACTCAAAGCCGTGGCGATGAGTTACGGCATGCTGACGCGCGCATCGCAGCTGACACCGCCACCCTGGCAGGACAGCGCACTCTATGTCGCATTGGCAATGGCCTTATTCGCGATGTTGTTCGGCACGCGTCGCGCATCGGCTGCCGAACATAACCGTGGCCTAGTATTGGCGATGGCGCTGGAATCATTATTGAAACTCGGCGCGATGTTGGCACTCGGTGCGTTCGTCTGGTTTGGACTGGATTTACCATCAGTATCGGTTCCGACTCCT
>JBDTTC010000136.1:0-5403 GCA_039930825.1 Arenimonas sp. | reverse complement strand
GCGTAAATAGGGGTCGACTTTCTGCGTCAGATCGCCCGGCAGGAAGCCAAGCTTCTCGCCGGCTTCAACGGCAGGTCGTACCAGCAGGATTCGTTGCACACGTGATTCATTCAATGCCTCAACAGCAGAGGCGACCGCCAGATAGGTCTTGCCGGTACCCGCCGGGCCGATGCCGAAATTGATATCGTGTGTGGCAATCGCGTGCAGATATTTGGCCTGATTTCCCCCCCGACCTTTCACTACTCCGCGCTTTACCCGGATAGTAACTTCCTGCGGTGAATATTCCGGTGCCGAGAATCGCTGATATTCGGTAGTGCCAAGTCGAATATTCAAACCTTGCAGGTCGATGGTCTCTTCCAGGGTCTCGACAAAGCATTTCTTGATGAAACGCTCGGTGGCTTTTGCCGCTTTTTCTTCGCCATTGATGCGAAAGACATTGCCGCGATTGGCAATTTCAACGCCCATGCGTAATTCGATTTCACGCAGGTTTTCGTCAAAGGGTCCGCAAAGATTGGCAAGCCGTTCAGGGTCGTCGGGCGTCAGCGTAAAGTCGGTATGGAAGGTCTGGGTCATGCCAAAGATTAGCGTTTCAAGCTGTTTTTATCCAGCATCGACGGCTCGAAGGCCTCATTTTCTATGGCCGTTTTGAAATTAATTAAATATATGATTAAATATGTGCATGGTCCATCCTCAAGCAAAAACAAAAGTCATACGTCGAAAGCCTGGTCGGCCACAGGCGACGGTGACCAGTGTGCGCGATGGCTTGCTCGACAGTGCATTGCGTTTGTTTGCTATTGAGGGCATTTCCCAGTGCAATATGAGAAAAATCGCCATCGATGCGCATACCACTCCGGCGATGATTCATTACCACTTCGGCGACAAAGAAGGTCTGGTAAACGCGGTGCTGGACGAACGCGTTCGTAAAGTGACGTCGGTGATGCATGAAGTAATGACGCAAAAGGATTTGCCGGCCAAAGACATGTTGTTCGAATTTATGCAGAGCTTCATCCGTATTACCGCCGTTCACAACTGGGTACCCAAGCTGATATTGCGTGAGGTTTATAACCAACACGGTTCTTTGCGCGATACGTTCATGGAAAATTTCGCCAAAAATCTTTCGCAATTGCTGCTGGGTTTGGTCAAGCGAGCGCAGGAAGAGGGGAGTCTGAGAAAAGACCTGGATCCGTCTGCGATGACTTATGCATTTCTCTCGTTGGCGATTTATCCTGTGCTCAGTTCACCCATGGTTCCCGATGTGCTGGGCCTGCCGTGCGATACCGAAAGCATGTTGCTACAAGCGTCCAGAAATTTCGATGTTTTTATGACAGGGGTTGCAGTCCGATGAAATACCCGATGCGATATTTGATCTTTCTTTCTCTGCTATTACTGATGAGCGCCTGTAAAAAGGAAACACCGGTAATGCTCGGAACGATAGAGTGGGATCGCATTACTTTGCCAGCAACGGCATCAGAACCCATTGCTGACATCAATGTGGTAGAAGGCGCACAGCTCGCCAAAAATCAGATTGTCATGCAACTTGATCCGGCTCACGCGAAAGCCCGCTTGGAAGCTTTGCAGTTTGATGTTGCGCAAGCCGAGCAAGCGTTGAAATTGTTACAAGTCGGAGCAAGGCCGGAAAATAGACGTGAAGCGAATGCGCGACTGGCATCACTGACTGCGCAGGCAAAAAATGCCGATGCACAACTCGCAAGAATTCGTAGTCTGGTAAAGCAGCAACTTCTGCCACGTGCCGATCTTGATCGCGCGGTAGCGACGGCAAATTCGGCGCAGGCCGAAGTACGTGCGGCAAAGGCCAGCTCGGATTTGCTGGAAAATGGCAGCCGCACTGAAGATGTAGCACAAGCGCAAGCGCGATTAAATTCTGCGCAAGTACAACGCGATAGCGCGATGATTGATTTGAATAGGCTAACCGTTCGAACGCCACGCGTTGCACACGTCGATAGCTTGCCTTACAAGCTAGGTGATCAGCCCGCGGCAGGTGCTCCACTTGCCGTGTTGCTTGTGGGTGATGCCCCGATTGCCCGGGTCTATGTGCCCGAACCCATGCGGGCACAAGTCAAAATTGGCGATTCGGTGAATGTAGTTGTTGTCGGCTCAGATAAAAGCTATTCCGGAAAAATCCGCATGGTCAGAAGCGAGCCCAGCTTTACACCGTATTACGCCTTGAACGGAAAAGACGCAGCACGTCTTTCGTATCTCGCCGAAATCAGCTTGGGCGCCGATGCGGCAAATTTGCCTGCCGGTGTTCCGGTTCGCGCGACACTTGGAGACGTGTCATCGCAATGAACGAGAATGCGATTATTGCCCGCGGCATGACGCGTCGTTTCGGTGATTTGATAGCGGTGAACAATGTCGATCTCACGGTGCCGAAAGCCTGCGTGTACGGATTTCTCGGGCCGAACGGTTCGGGTAAATCGACAACCATTCGGATGCTTTGCGGCTTACTCACACCGACTGCCGGCGATATAGAAGTGTTGGGTTATCGCATTCCCGATCAGGCCGAAGATCTCAAGAAAAAAATGGGTTACATGACGCAGCGATTTTCCTTATTCGAAGATTTGACGGTGCGCGAAAATCTGGAATTTCTCGCTGCCATACAGGACATTCCAAGGGCCGAGCAAAAACCCCGTATCGAAACCTTGCTGCGTGAATATCATCTCGATGATCGGCAAAAGCAAATGGCAGGCACCTTGAGCGGTGGACAAAAACAAAGGCTGGCACTTGCCGGTGCAGTTATTCACAAGCCGGAATTGCTTTTGCTTGATGAGCCTACCAGTGCCGTCGATCCGGAATCACGCCGTGATTTCTGGGAAAAATTATTTGATTTAGCCGATGCCGGTACAACGATTCTTGTTTCCACACATTACATGGATGAAGCCGAGCGCTGCCATCGTCTGGCCATTCTGGATTCGGGTGTGCTCGTAGCCGATGGCGAGCCGACGAAAATGGCGGCAGCATTGGCCGGCCGGACTTTCCAGGTCAGCACAACACAGCCGAGAAAAGTGCAGGCCGTTTTGCTGAAGGAAAAAAGCGTCGTCAGCGTGGCGCAAATCGGCAACGAATTGCGAGTTCTGGTCGGCGAAGGCAATGCAATTCAGGAGCAGTTGAATCAGGCTTTGCGAACGGCAGGTCTGGAAGCAAGCCTGCAAGCGGCCACACCGAATCTGGAAGATGTTTTCGTTGCGGCAACGCATCGCTCGCATGAGGAGCATGCCTGATGAATTTGCGCAGACTCTGGGCCGTTGTCATAAAAGAATTGCGACAATTGAGCCGCGACCGGGTAACGGCCGCGATGATCGTCGGCATTCCGACCATCCAGCTTCTGATGTTCGGTTTCGCGATCAATCTTGATGTGCGCGGATTGAAATCGGCGATTGTCGATCAGTCGCATACTTCAGCATCCCGTGCAGTGGTGCAGGACATGCTTGCTACGGGCGTGATCGTGCAGGAGCAATCGGCACAGACACCAGATGATTTGATGCATGCTTTGAAACGTGGCCGGATTAGTGTGGGCATTGTTATTCCACCGGACTTCGAGCGCCGCATCGCCGAAAATCGCGAGGCCATTCAAGTATTGGTTGATGGCAGCGACATCAGCGTGCAAAACGCTGCTCGGCAATTGGCGCAGATGCCATTGAACGGCCAAAGTAGTTTGAAGCCGGCGCAGATCAGTGTGGTCAGTTTCTACAATCCCGAAAGAGTGTCGGCGATCAATGTGGTTCCCGGATTAGTCGGCGTCATTTTGACGATGACGATGATTCTGTTTACGGCAGTCGCGATCGTGCGAGAGCGGGAGCGCGGCAATCTGGAATTGCTAATTACCACACCGGTATCGCGAACTGAATTGATGGTGGGCAAAGTATTGCCTTACATCGCTATTGGTCTAATACAAACCACGATTGTGTTGGCATTGGGTGTTCTGGTATTCCAAGTGCCTACACGCGGGCATTGGATTGATGTTTATGGCGCCACCATGCTCCTGATAATGGCGAATCTCAGTCTCGGTCTGCTGATTTCCACAAGAGCACAATCGCAATTTCAGGCGATGCAGATGAGCTTCTTTTTGTTGCTGCCTTCCATTCTGCTGTCAGGCTTCATGTTCCCGTTTGCCGGTATGCCGAAAGCGGCCCAATGGATATCCGAAGTTTTGCCGCTGACCCATTTCATGCGGCTCAATCGCGGCATCATGCTGCGCGGCGCCAGCCTAATGGATTTATGGCCCGATGCACTGGTGCTGATCCTTTTTACTATCGCCATGATGTCTTTAGCCATCATGCGTTTCAGCAAGCGCCTGGATTAATTGCCGGGCAGGGGTGTCTCGAAGATTTCGGATCGCATTTTTGCGATATCCATTTTATCGATGCGGCGATCAATATTTTTCCAGATCGCATGGAATTCGTAGCCACCTTGTTTCATTTCCTTACGCGCATCTTCCTTACTCCAACCTTGCACGATCATGCGGTAACTGGCCATCATCAGGCCGGTTCTATCGGCACCGTGGGCGCAGTGCACCAGAATGGGTTGGTTCGTTGGATTGGTGATAATTTTCAACACGGCAACTATGTCACGGTCATCGATATCCCAAGTGTGCAGGGGGTATTGTTTGAAGCCGATACCAGAAGTTTTTCTCAACACAATGTCTTTGTCGTGCTCACGAAGATTCAGAACCGTTTTAATGCCGAGCGATTTTATTGCTTCACCGCTGCCGTCTTCCGGCTGCGCACTTCGATAGAGATTGATGTCCACCCGATGCAGGTTCGGCAGGCCTTTGACTTCGAGCGGGACGGCCCATTGGGTGGGGCGAGCAGAGACGTTTCCTGCCGATTCTTTTGCACTGGAGTTGCTTATGCTTATCAGCAAAGCCAGAAAAGAAAAGCATGAAAAAGCAAACCTGATTTTCGATTTTACCGATGGCATCAAGCGGCTTCCGTTTCATTGATAAGCAGACGTCCACGTAACGAATTGGTCATCGCATCGGTAATAAACACATCGACAAACTGGCCAATCAAGCGCGGATGACCGATGAAGTTGGTATAGCGCATGTTTTCCGTGCGGCCAGTGAGCTCGCCTTCGTGTTTCTTGCTTTTGCCTTCGACCAGAATACGTTGCGTCGTTCCAATCATGGCGTTGGAAATATTACGGGCATTATCGGTGATGGTTTTTTGCAACTGATTCAAACGCTCATGTTTGACTGCATCCGATGTGTCGTCTGGCAAATTAGAAGCCGGCGTGCCTGGTCGTTTGGAATAAATGAACGAAAAGCTTTGATCGAAACCGATATCCTTGATCAGTTTCATCGTGCCTTCAAAATCCTTATCGGTTTCGCCCGGGAAACCCACGATAAAGTCAGAAGAAATCGTGATGTCAGGTTTGGCTTCACGC
>JBDTTC010000135.1:0-5675 GCA_039930825.1 Arenimonas sp. | reverse complement strand
ATTGGAGAACGGATATGAAATCGCTTTCAATCAGCGTGCTGAGCCTGTTGCTGCTTTCATCGACGGCATTCGCCGAGACAAAATCGCTTTATACCGGTTTGACAGCCAAAGATTGCAAGGCCTCCAAACAACCGGTGGAAGATGGTTACATCGGAATGTGTTCGGGCGTCGCTGGTTACACCCTCGAGTTACTCGAGGGTGATTTGCGACAAACCGTGAATGTTATTGCCCTCGATAAAAAGAAATACGAACTTGAACTTTGATCTAATGTGTCGAATGGCTTTTCAAGTGTCGGAGCTAAAGCCGAATGGCGAATGCAGGGAAAAACTCCGGTCGCATTAATCATTCGATTTAATGCCAGTGAAAATTCCGAAGATTCTTCAAAGATAACTTCATATCTAGTGGTCGTAAAAATAGCCAAGACTGAAGTCTGTATTGTCGATATTCTGAAGCCGTCCAAAACACAGAATATTGACGCCAGAAAATTGGCGGACACTTCGTCAAAAAGAGTTTGTCAGCAATTTTAATGTCGTTCTGACCCCTGTAGGATTAATCGTAACTCAAGTCGGTTGCCTTGCCCCAGAACACCCGGTACGAATACGCGGTGTAAAACAAAATGGCGGGTAGGGTAATCGCAACGCCGATAAACATGATGAGCAATGATTCCGGTGCCGAAGCAGCCTGGTCGTAGCGAAGTTTATCAACGACAAGATACGGGAAAAGACTGTAACCAAGGCCTATGAATGCCAGTACAAACAGGCTTATGGCACAGGCGAAAGGAACCCAGATTTTTTCGTGCAAGCCAATTGAAAGTTTCCGCAAATGGCGTTCGCAAATCAAAAAACAAACAGCTGTGAGTGCAGGAATCGGAAGCAGCATCAGTAGCTCGGGCAAGGCAAACCATTTTTCGAAAATCCGTGTGCTGACCAAAGGCGTCGCCACCGAAACTGCAGCAATCCCGAGGCCAGTCAACCACAGGCTGCCGTAGGCCCAGCGCACTGCGCGACGGAATAATTTTCCCTCGGTTTTCAGTAACAACCAGCAGGCACCCAGCAAGGCATAACCTGCTACCAAACTCAGGCCGATGAAAATGGCGAAAATGACATGGCTGAGCGTGTATTCAAACCCCAATATGTAAATTCCCAGCATGAAGCCTTGCGAGAAAGCCGCGAGCAGCGATCCCGCATAAAATGCGGCATTCCATTTTGCCTTGTGATTGGCGTGCGCTTTAACACGAAAATCGAAAGCAACACCGCGCAATATCAATCCGATAAGCATGAACGTAACCGGCAAATACAAGCCCCCCAGAATAATCCCGTGCGCTACCGGAAACGCTACCAACAAAATGCCAACACCCAAGACCAGCCAGGTTTCATTGGCATCCCAGAACGGACCGATGGAAGAAATCATGCGGTCTTTTTCACTATCTTCTGCGCGCCGCAATAGAATGCCTACGCCAAGATCGTAACCATCGAGTACGACATAAATCAGCATGGCGAGCGCCATCAGGCCAAGAAAAATCAGCGGCAATAAATCGTTCATATCTTTGCCTCCTCTATCGCGATCGGAGAGAATTTTTTGTGCGCATGGCGTGCCATATAAAACAGCACACTGATATAGGAAAGAATCAAGACGGTGTAAAGCGTGAGGTACATGCCGAGCGAAATGCCGATGATGGGTGCTGCGGTTGCCGAGGCTGCATCCTTGGTCAGCAAAACGCCATAAACCAGATAGGGCTGACGACCGATTTCAGTCACGTACCAGCCTGCGAGTGTGGCGATCCAGCCAGAAAAGCTCATCGCAACCAGAGTGCGTGCTAGCCAAGGTTTCAGCTGGCCTTGCTTGCGTGATTGCCAAGCCGAAAGCCACGACACCGCGAGCATCAGCATGCCCATTCCGACCATCACGCGAAAACCCCAAAACACCGGTGCAACCGGAGGGTGTTTTCCTTCAAATTCATTCAGGCCTTTTATCTCGCCGTCTACACTGTGCGTAAGAATCAAGCTCGCCAATTTTGGAATGCCAACGGAATAGTCGTTTCTCTTCTCTTTTTCATTCGGAATAGCAAATGCAAGAGCTGGCGCACCGCGCTCGGTTTGCCATACGCCTTCCATCGCAGCGACTTTCGCTGGTTGATGTTCGAATGTGTTTAAGCCATGGGCATCGCCCACTAAAATCTGTAGGGGTATGAGGGTAGCCGCAACAAAAACGCTGGTGCGCAAAGCAGCCAGTAACGCGGCGCTGCGTTCGCCGCGTAGATACTGGTAAGACGACAAGCCGGCAATCAAAAAGCTCGCGGTCAGGCCCGAGGCCAGCAGCATATGAGTAAACCGATAGGGAAAAGAAGGGTTGAAAATAATCGCCAGCCAATCGGTGGCGTGCGCCTGTCCGTTGATCATTTCAAACCCGACCGGTGTCTGCATCCATGAATTGAGAACCAGAATCCAGACGGCAGACATGGTAGTACCGAAGGCGACTAGAAATGTTGCAATCGTATGCATGCGCTCGGAAACCCGCTTTCTGCCGAATAACATAACGCCGAGAAAGGTGGCTTCGAGAAAAAAAGCTGTCAAGACTTCATATGCTAATAATGGACCAGCAATGTTGCCGACGGTTTTCATATAGCCCGGCCAATTGGTGCCGAATTGGAAACTCATCGTGATGCCGCTGACCACACCCATTGCAAATGTGAGAGCAAAGACTTTCACCCAGAAGCCATAGGCCTGCATCCATTTTTCATCTTTCGTTTTCAGGAAACGCAGTTTAAAAAATAGCAGGAACCAGCCCAGTGCAATCGTGATGGTGGGGAACAGGATGTGAAACGAAATATTCGCGGCAAATTGAATTCTTGCGAGGGCCAGTGCGTCCATTTTCCTCTCTCAATTTATAGATGGAGATCGATCAGCTGAAAAAGTGATGTCATTCCCGAATGCTCCTATCGGGAAAGACGATGATTTGTAAATGCGTCATGTGAATAGAATTACCAGCGCTGCGCCATAGCAAAGTGCCGCTAGCGAAATTCCGCGAAACGGGATGCTGAACCAATACAGTTTTCCCAGTACAGCAAGGCTCAACAGCAAGCATGCACCCAAGATGAGCAAAAAGTTCGAAGCAAACAGAAAATCAGCATGCCAGATCGCCAGATATCCGTAGATCAGTGCAAATAAAATCGCACAAAGACTGTGGCTGGCATTGAAGCCAATCCAGCATTTCCACATGGTGGTTTCTTTCGTGATCACGGGCGAGATGCGTTTCATTGTTTCGATGAGTTGCGGATCGCGCGGAGTCAACTTTGGTCCGAAAAATGTATAAACCAGATGCACGGTGCCGAGCAGTAAAATAATCCCGGCCGAGATTGCAATCAGTAGTTCCGCTTTCATCGAATTCACTCCGCTTTGCTTATTCTTTTTTACTGCCGGAAATCACCGAAAGTTTGTCTTTCATTTCCAGTAATTTATTTACCTTGCCGCCAAGCGCCATCAGGTTCACCAGCGTTTTGGGCGAGAGTTTTCTGACATCGGCAAACCAAGTCGTCATCAGTTCCATCAGTTCGTACATTTCACGCATTCGCGCCTGAGCATGCTGTTCTTCAGTGGATTCCGGGGTTTCCAGTAAAGCGCCACGCAGCATGGAGAGCGTAGGCTCCACTTCGCGGCGCTGACGTTCTTCGGCCAGAGTCGTGAAAATGTCCCAGATATCGCCCGGGGCGCTAAAAAAATCGCGGCGGTCATTGGGAAGATGCTCTAAACGAACCAGTCGCCATGCCATCAGTTCCTTCAGGCTCATGCTAACGTTTGAGCGCGAAATACCGAGTTTTTCGGTGATTTCATTGGCATTTAGCGGCTTGTTCGATACAAATATCAAAGCGTAGATCTGGCCAACCGTGCGATTGATACCCCAGCGGCTCCCCATTTCGCCGAAATGCAGCACGAAACTTTGTGTCAGTGGACTTAGGTTCATTCTGAAGTTTCAGTAATTGTTGAAATTAGTGAAAAGATACGCCTCTTGCCGCTTGCAGGCAATGAAAAGAATGTGAAATTTTGCGTTTAAATTATTTCGGAAAGCCCGCGGCTTAATCCATGTTCCTGAATTCTTTCGATTTGCTGGCGACCAGAGCCCGCGAAAGCCAATCGGGCAGGTATTTGCAAAGAAGCGCTATCAGCTTATTGGTACGACCCGTGATTACCCTTGTTTTGCCGCTTTCGACCGCATCAACGCCAATTTTGGCGACCTGCTCGCTACTGAGCCAGATAAATTTCGGCAATTTGGAGATCGATGAGCGCATTCCGTTCACGTCATGAAATTCGGAATAGGTGAAGCCCGGGCAGAGCGCGGTCACATTGACGCCTTTAGCTGCGGTTTCTAATGCAAGGCATTCTGAAAAGCGTATCAACCAGGCTTTTGTTGCACCGTACATGGTATGACCGGCAGAAGCTGGCACCAGTCCAGCCAATGAGGCGATATTCAAAATCCGTCCGTGTTTTGCTTGTTCCATCGCTGGGAGATAGAGATGCGTCAGCTCGCCAACGGCATGGATCATGACTTGGAGGAAATCTGAGTGTGTTTTCCAGCTTGAGGACAAATAGCGACCGGCAACGCCATAGCCGGCGTTATTGACGAGAGTGTCGACCGTCAATCCGCGTGCCTGTGTTTGTTGGAATAAATCATTGGGTGCATTGCGGTCCGATAAGTCGGCAGCAATGACTACGCAGGGCGCATTTGCCGAAAACTCTTTTGCAAGCGCTTCAAGCCGTTCGGTCCGTCGTGCAGTCAGTATCAGCGGCTTGCCGCGACGGCTGTATTCGCGCGCTATGGCTTCGCCAATGCCACTGGAGGCGCCGGTGATGAGTGCATATTTTTTGCTGTCCATGCTGCGCCTTTATTTTGCTGGGGATGCTGCAGAGGGTATGATTCACAACTTGATTAACCCTCCGCAAGATTAGGATTAGACCATGCGCAAGAAAATTGTGGCAGGTAATTGGAAGTTGCATGGTAGCCGCGTGCTTGCTCGTAAACTGCTTGATGCGATCATTGCGCAGCCACATACAAATAGTGTCGAAATAGCCATTTTGCCGCCGACGCCCTATCTCAGTGAGTTGACTGAGCATTACGGAAATTCAGGTCTGGTTTTTGGCTCGCAAGACCACAGCGTGAATGAGCAGGGTGCTTTTACCGGTGAAGTCTCGGCGCAGATGATTGTCGACGTGGGTTGTCGTTACGGCCTGGTTGGACATTCTGAACGGCGTCATATTCACGAAGAAAGCAACGACCTCGTAGCGCATAAATTTGCTGCAGCAAAGAAAGCAGGCCTGATGCCGATACTTTGCGTTGGGGAGTCATTACACCAGCGGGAAGTGGGTCAGACCGAGTGGGCCATTCAGCGTCAGATCGAAGCTGTGCTGCATGTTTGCGGGCCGCAAGCCTTCGCCAATGCGGTATTGGCGTATGAACCGGTTTGGGCGATCGGGACCGGAAAAACGGCTTCTCCAGGTCAGGCTCAGGAAGTTCATGCCTTTATACGTAGCGAATTACGTGCCCACGATGCTAAAATCGCGGATTCGCTGCCCATCCTTTACGGCGGTAGCGTCAAACCCGCCAATGCAGCCGAGCTGTTTTCACAGCCAGATGTAGATGGTGGCCTGATTGGTGGAGCTTCTCTAAAAGCAAGTGATTTT
>JBDTTC010000134.1:0-2236 GCA_039930825.1 Arenimonas sp. | reverse complement strand
TTCGCCGCCTTGAACCTTGGGTTCGAACGCTTTCAGCGCGGTCTTTGCCGTCAACGCAATCGCTTCAAAATGTGCCACTGTATTGTCGTCGGGAGCGGCGTACGACATGATCATGCCCAGCGCCGCCGCCTGTTCATTGAGCGTATTCATGATGTGCTGCCGGTATTCAATGAGGTCTTTATTGTCCGCGCGGACAGCCGGCGGCATCAGCACCGTGCCAAGTGCGAGCCCGCCGACGAACTTGAGCAGTCGAGTCATGATTGTCCTCTTTGGCATTGTGGTTGGGTGCTATTTCTTCTGACGGAAGATCTCGTGACAGTCTTTGCATGCGTGTCCAGCTGTTATTTTCGGTCCGGCCGCAGCGATACCGCCGGCCTTTGCCGCGCTCGCAACGGCCTCGGTGTATGCAATGAGATCATCAAGTCGCCTGGAGAAGTCATTCCAATTCGACCAGACTTCAGGCTTGGCTTCACCGCCCATTACCTTCGGCTGGAAAGCCGTTTTCGCCATTTTTGCGGTGACCGCCAGAGTCTGCGTATGGCTGACGAAAATGTCCGGAGATACCTCAACTTTCTGTTGCAGAATCTGACCGATGGCCGCCGACTGTTCCCCCAGGGTTTTCATGATGTGCTGACGATAATCAATGGTGTCCTGGTCGTCAGCCCGAGCGGAATTGGGCAGCATGATCGCTACGGTCAGGAGAGACGCTACAAAAGCGCTGAATGGTTGCATGATGTTGGGAATTCCAGTTTGAAGCTGTACGTGAAGTCGAATGGTGGACGCAGTTGCTCGTGAGAGCTCAGCCTTTCGCTCCCCAAGAGTCGCAATGACCTTTACTATTGACCGGGCCGTTCAGAAGTTGGCACATGCCACAGCCATCGGCAGGCGCCTCGAAGAACGCACACATCGAACAAGTTTTTCCGGCATCGGGGGACGCTTCCACGTAGTTGAGCGAACTGCGCATACTTTTTGCGCTGCTGTCCATGGCGGCCGGGTCAGCGCAGAGTTTGTCGGCTGCAGCTGCCGCGCTGGTCGCGCCGACGAGCAGACCTGCCAGCGAGATTCGGACTCCGTCGTTCATCAATTTACGTCGTGAAATCAGCTTTGCCATTTATCGCCGCTCCTCTTGTTGCGCCTTGTTGCTGGGCCACGTTTGGGCGGACTAGAATTCATAAGAATTCCATGCTTTTTCCCGGGCAGCAACGTATTCGGTATACAGTATTTATTCTAGGCTTACAAGTTGCGGATCGACGGGTTTTGGTTTTCCCCGCCTCGATACACAGCCGTCAGTTTGTGTTTGAGGCGCCTGGCGATGGTCCTATTTGACGACCTGATTGGAAATTCGATTGCCTACCGGATCGGGCGGACCTGGTGCCGGGCAGATGTTCGTCGACAAGTGTTTGAACGCGACATCATTGTCAAGCACGCAATATTCGAACAAACCGCCGGGGTCGGGATGCGGTGTCAGTGCGGGCAAAGCACGTATTCGCGAGGGAGCTCCGGAAAATCACCTCCCAAGTCCTCCAGGCCGGTTATTTCGTGCGCGATCGTGACTGTAAAGCAATCCCAGCGACGGCTGCCGCTGGGATAAGATAGGGCAACAACTTAGCCGCCAAACTCGGACCGCCCGCCAGCACTTCGAAATTTCGAGCGGCAAATACGGCAACGCCCGCCAGGGCTACGAACGCTGCCGCCGGTGCCGCCAATCGTCGCCAGCTCATCTCGCCACGCCGCACGAAGAAACATGTCACCGAAAGCGATGCGACCGTCATCAAAACGATAATGCCCAAAGTGCCGATCGAAGAGAACAGCGTAAAGAGCGTCAGCACCGGGTCGGCCCCAACGGCGGCGAATGCGGCGATGAAAATAAATGCCACCGCAGTTTGCGCCAACGAGCCGGTGTGGGGGCTCCGAAAACGCACGTGCGTGTGGCCCATTATTTCCGGCAGAATGCGGTCGCGGCCCATAGCAAATACATAACGTGCGATCGCATTGTGAAATGCGAGCAGGCTCGCATAGACGCTGGTGACGAACAAGATCCGCATCGTCATTGTCCATGCGGAACCAACGTAGTCATTCGACAGAGAAAACAGAAAAATGGTGGGGTCATGCATCTGTTGCAGTAGTTTGGGAGTTTCCGCAATACCCGTACCGACGACCGCCAACCATGTCGATAAAGTGTAGAAGACGCCTATGAGGGCCACTGAGAGATAGGTCGCGAGCGGCAGCGGATTGT
>JBDTTC010000133.1:0-2402 GCA_039930825.1 Arenimonas sp. | reverse complement strand
AAGCCGGTGCAAAAGTCGTGGCGGAATATGATGTTCCGGAGGACGCCTGGTACTTCGACGATAACGGTTTCCGGACAATGCCCTTCGCAGTGTTACTTGAAGCGGCGTTGCAACCTTGTGGCTGGTTATCGAGTTATGTCGGCTCGGCCTTGACGGAGCAGGGCGAGCTCGGCTTCCGTAATCTTGATGGTGAAGGCATTCTGCTTGCCGAGCTACACGATGATTGCGGAACGCTAACGACTGAAGTCGAACTCACGGCGGTCTCTGCAACGGCCGGCATGATTATCGAAAATTTCTCGGTCCGTTGTCGTCTTAGTGATCGCGAAGTTTACAAACTCGATACGGTGTTCGGATTTTTCCCACCGGCCGCTTTGGCAAATCAGGCCGGCCTGAAGAATGACCCAGTGCATCAGGAATTATTGCTACGCGAAAGTAGTGCGAGTATCGATTTAACGACGAAGCCAGAAGCGTATTTCACTGCTGATCGACCACAGCTCGCCGAAGGCATGATGCTAATGCTCGACCGCATTGAAGGCCACTGGCCAAATGCCGGCATCGCCGGGCTAGGGCAGTTGCGTGCAGTGAAGGACATTGATTGTAGTGCCTGGTTTTTCAAAGCGCATTTTTTCCAGGATCCTGTGCAGCCTGGCTCACTCGGATTAGAAGCCATGCTGCAGGCGCTGCAGTTTCATATGCTGCAAACCGGCATGGATCAGGGCATTGATAATCCTCGTTTTGAACCGATTGCACTAAGCCGAAAGCACAGTTGGAAGTATCGCGGTCAAGTGTTACCAAAACACAGCCGTGTGCATACCACATTGGAGATTACCGAAATCGGTCGCGACGAATCTGGCGTTTACGCACTTGCCAATGCCAGTCTCTGGGCCGATTCACAACGCATCTACGAGATGGCGGGCGTCGGTATGCGAATTGTTGCCGGCCTTGCGTATGCCGATGCACAATGATGGCATGACTGAAGCGCGTATCGCTATCGAAGTGGCCCGAACAGCGAGTGTTCTGGCGGCGATCCCTGACACGAGCACACACTGGTTATCGGATTCCGAACAAGCACGTTTGGCTGCGATTAAAGTGATTGCCCGTCGTGAGCACTATATTACTGGCCACTGGTTAGTCAGATTATTACTTGCACGAAGTTTTGGCGGCGAGCCAGCGCAATGGCAATTGCTTGAGCGTAAAAGTAATCCGCCCCAAGTCATTGGCCCATTCGAAAATTTATCCGTCTCGATTAGTCATAGCCAAAATTGGATTGCTGCCGCAGTCGCCAATGTCAGTTTCGGTATTGATCTGGAACAACGCCCACGCCGACTCGATGTTTCTATCGAACACTTGCTGCTCAATGCCGACGAAAGCCCCGGCCAGCTCGATGCCGATACCTTGCTGCAGCGTTGGGTAGCTAAAGAAGCCTGGATTAAAAGTCGCTGCGAAAGCGCGTTACCAGAACGATTGCGACAGCTACATTTGCAAGCAAGCTCAGACAGCAATGCCGATGTGCAGATTCACAGCAACGAGGAATGGTACTTGGGCATAGCAAGGACCAATCCTTGTGAAATTGAGCTGATATGCGAGGTAGCAAGCATTAAAGGCCCGGGTTTTGACATTCTGGACATTCATAGTTAGGTGTATTTGGTTTAGCAGTTCTACCGAGGGTTTTAAATATGCGTCGTGTTGTTGTTACCGGGATGGGTATTGTTTCGTGTTTGGGAAATGATCTGGATACTGTTTCCAAGGCATTGCGTGCCGGAGAATCGGGCATTCGCTTTCAGCCCGACTATGCGGAAACCGGACTTCGCAGCCAAGTCGCAGGCGTGCCTGAAATTGATCTCGATGCCGAAATTGATCGTAAACAAAAACGCTTCATGGGCGATGCCGCTGCCTATGCGTATGTCTCGATGAAAAAGGCAATTGCCGATGCGGGATTATCCAGCGAGCAAGTCAGCCATTTACGCACGGGTGCCATTGCCGGCTCCGGCGGAGCATCGCCGGAATGGCAAATGGAAACCATCGACCTCTTGCGCAATCGCGGTATTCGTAAAATCGGGCCTTATATGGTTCCGCGTACGATGTGTTCGAGCGTATCAGCGGCACTGGCTACCGGATTCGCCATCAAGGGTGTGAGTTATTCCATTGCCGCTGCCTGTGCAACTTCTGCCCATTGCATTGGCAATGCTGCCGACCTGATTCGTGCCGGCAAGCAAGACATCATGTTCGCTGGTGGCGGCGAAGAAACCCATTGGGGTGGCTCATGCCAGTTCGACGCCATGGGTGCGCTTTCAACGCACTTCAATGAAACACCGGCAACGGCATCGCGACCCTACGATGCCAATCGGGATGGTTTTGTCATCGCCGGTGGCGGCGGTGTTTTAGTGCTTGAAGAATATGAA
>JBDTTC010000132.1:0-3848 GCA_039930825.1 Arenimonas sp. | reverse complement strand
ACTGTACGTCACCGCCCCACTCTTCCGGCACCACTTCCAGCGCGACCAAACCTTGTTTGACGTTGTCGGGATTGGCTTCGGGCTTATCCATTTTATTGACGGCAATCAACAACGGTACTTTGGCCGCGCGCGCATGATTTACCGCTTCAATTGTTTGCGGCATAACGCCGTCATCGGCAGCAACGACCAGCACAACGATATCGGTCAATTTTGCACCACGGGCACGCATCGAAGTAAATGCCGAGTGACCCGGCGTATCGAGGAAGGAGATGACGCCTTTCTCGGTCTCAACGTGATAAGCACCAATGTGTTGGGTAATGCCACCGGCTTCGCCTGTAGCCACTTTCGTGCGACGAATATAATCGAGCAAGGAGGTTTTACCGTGGTCAACGTGGCCCATTATCGTAACTACCGGCGGACGTGTTCTTTGTTCGCCCTGGACTTCGATTTTGACAGCTTCCAGCGCGCTTTCGGCGTCATCATCCTGCACCTTGGTGGCTTTGTGGCCCAGCTCTTCGACAACTAAAACGGCAGTATCATGATCAATTAGTTGATTGATCGTGGCCATCACGCCCATTTTGAATAGCGCGCGAACTACTTCGCCGCCTTTCAATGCCAACTTGTTCGCAAGCTCGCTGACGACAATGCTGTCACCAATGAAAATCTCGCGCAAAATCGGAGCAGTAGGTTTCGAGAAACCGTGTTGACCTGTCGCAGAGCGCGAAGCTTCGACCATTTTCATTTTTGGTTTACGACGATTGCCGGCAGAACGGCGCGCGCGCTCGTCAGCCGTCAGATGCAACTGGCCGGCCGCAAAGCGGGCTGCCGCACTATCTTCACCTTCGTTATCCACCATCGCATGCGAACCACGTGGCTTGTGTTTGATTGCAGCTGTTTTGCTCGGCACATTGCTTTTCGGGGCAGTAGGACCATTGTCACGACGTGGCATATCTACTTTGTGGGGACGTGGTGCGTGCTTGTCGACGGGCTTAGTTTTGGTAACCGCATCTTCATCGGGTTTTACTACCACAGCGGCAACCAATTTTTCGGCTTCTTCGCGCACAGCCTTGGCGGCTTCTTCGATCACAACGCGACGTTTTGTTTCTTCTTCACGACGTGCACGATCCTGGGCGTTTAGCGCCTCGTTTTCGGCCTGATTGCGTGATTTTGATTCTTCAAGCTTTCGCAACGCGTCATCACGCTCGTCACTTTGCGGAGTCTCGATTTGATCGCGTTTTATATAAGTACGTTTTTGACGCACTTCGATCGACACGGTTGTCTTTGCCTTACCGGCGCTAACTGTCAGCTCTTCAACTTTACGACGTTTGAGCGTTATTTGCTTGGGCGCTTCGCTCTCGGAAGATTTGTCGTCTTTGCCGTGTGTGCGGCGCAGGAAGCCCAGCAACTTCATCTTCTCTGTACTACTGACCACCTGATCTGGCCCGCTGAATGTCATGCCGGCACCTGACAGTTGCTCGAGCAACTTTTCGGTGGGCATTCCAAGCACTTTGGCCAGTGAACCTACGGTGACTTCAGACATGTTTTTTGTTTCCTAAGTTGGGCCGCGGCCCGTTTTCACAGTACTAATTCATAATGCGATAAATCAATTAATCTTGGCGGGCGGCCATGATCAAAGCAGCGGCTTGTGCTTCGTCCATTTCCACCATGTCCAGCAATTCAAATGTCGCCAAATCGGCGAGATCCTGCTTGGTAATGACGCCATGGCCGGCAATAGCATAGGCTGTTGCTTCGTCCATGCCTTCAACAGCCAGCAATTCTTCCGATGGTTTGTGATCTTCGATTTCTTCTTCCACGGCCAGCGCATCATTAAGCAGAGCATCACGCGCACGGGCACGAAGTTCTTCTACGATATCTTCGTCAAAACCTTCTACCGCAAGTAATTCAGCCGCAGGTACATAGGCAATTTCTTCAACGGTGCTGAAGCCTTCAGCAACAAGGATTCCGGCGATTTCTTCATCGACTTCAAGCTTCGCCATGAACAACTGACGGGCAGTCGCTTGTTCGGCATCGCTTTTTGCGCTGACTTGATCTTGCGTCATCACGTTCAACTGCCAGCCGGTCAAACGGCTCGCCAAACGTACGTTCTGGCCGCCTTTACCGATGGCTTGCGCCAATTTATCTTCGGCAACGGCGATGTCCATCGAATGTTTTTCTTCATCGACAATGATCGACTGCACTTCGGCAGGCGCCATGGCATTAATCACGAATTGCGCGGGATTATCGGACCACAACACGATATCAACACGCTCGCCATTGAGCTCATTCGACACGGCTTGCACGCGTGAACCACGCATACCGATGCAAGCGCCGATTGGATCGGTGCGGTGATCGTGTGCGAGCACGGCGATTTTTGCGCGATCGCCAGGATCACGGGCAGCGGCTTTGATTTCTACCAAACCCTGACCCACTTCCGGCACTTCAAGTTTGAATAATTCAATCATGAATTCTGGTGCGCTACGCG
Source organism: Arenimonas sp. (assembly GCA_039930825.1). Classification (GTDB taxonomy): domain Bacteria; phylum Pseudomonadota; class Gammaproteobacteria; order Xanthomonadales; family Xanthomonadaceae; genus Arenimonas. The sequence goes on along the minus strand of JBDTTC010000132.1, from coordinate 1,366 downwards.
AGATGAACAATTGCGGGCCACGGGTTTCCGGGCGTACTTCAAGCAGGTAACCACGTACGCGATCACCCGGACGCAACACGTCGCGCGGGATCGATTTATCTTTTGGAATTACGGCTTCGGCATTACCGCCGAGGTCAACATAAACATTGCCGCGCTCGGTGCGCTTGACGATGCCATTGATCAATTCGCCAACGCGATCAGCCCAGGCTTCCAACACTTGTGCGCGCTCTGCTTCACGTACACGCTGAACAATCACTTGTTTAGCAGCTTGTGCAGAGATGCGACCGAATTCCGGATTCTCGATCAACTCTTCAATAAAATCGCCAATTTGTACATCGGCTTTTTCATCGACTGCATCCATCATGCGGGTCATGCGGTCCGGCGATTCCATCACGATGTCGTCGGCAATAACTTCCCAGCGACGGAAGGTCTCATAAGTACCATCTTTAGGATTGATGGAAACGCGCACCGAGACATCTTCGTCGTGGTAACGTTTTTTAGCTGCCGATGCCAAGGCTGCTTCCATAGCTTCGATAATGACGATGCGCGCTACGCCCTTTTCATTGGCGACCGCTTCCATTACCAGCAATAATTCCTTACTCATGTAACCGCTCCATCACAGGCTTTAGGCCTTGAACTTAGTCAGGTTGTGGGTCTTTACGACGGCGTGAACCGCGCTCAGGTTTCTTTTCTTTCGACTCGCCCAGACCCATTGCAGCGTAATCCGGGACCAGACGGGCTTTTTCGATATTGTCGAATGCGATTTCAAATTCGGCCTTGTCTTCGGCGATGGTGATCATTTCACCTTCGACTTTGACAATTTTTCCTTGAACGCGGCGACGGCTATTCTGTGGCAAACGCAAATTCACTTTGGCCTGTTCGCCCATGAAGCGGGCAAAATGTGCCGGCTTGAACAAAGGACGATCAATACCCGGCGAAGACACTTCCAGCGTGTAATTGCTGCTGATTGGATCATTCACATCCAGAATGGCAGCGACTTCACGACTGACCGCTTCGCAATCTTCGATATTGACCAAACGACCTTCGGCATCGATATACAGACGCAACAAGGCGCGACTGCCCGATTGAGCGAACTCAATGCCCAGCAGTTCCAATTTCAGCGCTTCCACTGTGGGTGTCAGCATTTCGATTAGTTCGTCAGCCTTGCTCATATATCCCTGGGGGCGATCGGTGTGCTCCGAAAACAAGTGGTATGCAGCGATAAGTTGTCGAAGTTGCATTGTTGGACGTGGAGAGAGAGTTTGTGTTGAGAGTAGGGGTAATAATTTCTTGTGCAGTCTTGATGGTGACGGCGTCTTCCTACGCGAAGACTTTTCTCGAGGAAAAGCTCGCGCAAACAAAATCG
>JBDTTC010000131.1:0-5597 GCA_039930825.1 Arenimonas sp. | reverse complement strand
TGGCTCCACTTCGGGTATTTTCTATATCGAAAATAATGAATTGAAAGCCTGGAAAAAATTAGATGTTAGCCTTCAGTATGCTTTTGCTTTCTATGAAGACGAGCGCCGAGTAATTTGGGTAGCTGCCGACAATGGACTGTACCGGATCGAAAACGAGCAAGTGACGTCGATCGGTTTGTCCAGGGGAATTCCTAATGTACCCATTCTGGGTGTCATTGGACAAAATGAAAGCTTATGGATCTGCACCAATAAAGGTGTTGTGCGATTGAATCGCAAACAACTGGACGGTATAGCAATCGGTACCGAAAAAGAGCTCTCCATTACTGGTCTGGACCAGTCGCAAGGTCCGCTTGCCCGCTTGCAATGCAATGGCGGCGGTAACCCGGTGATGATGCTAGACCAAAGATATTTGTGGTTTGCGACATCGAGCGGGCTTGCGTTGCTGGATCTAAAGAAACAGGAACAATTCAATTCCAAACCGATGACTCTGATTGAATCGATCACAATCGACGGGATTCCTCTAAACGATCCTAATCAGTCAATATTTGGCCCTGGCCTTAGACGTATCGATTTCTCATATGCCGCACCGACCTTCATTGCACCCGAGCAAGTGCAGTATAGAGTGCGACTTGATGGTTTCGATGACAGCTGGCAAACACCAGACTCCCCGAATCACGTTTCGTACACCAATCTAGCACCGGCAAAATATGTGCTGAATCTGGAAGCAGACGATGGCTTTGGTCGCTGGTCGGGACAAGTGGCGAAGTATCCGTTTGTGGTTAGGCCATATCTTTGGCAACGGATGGGTTTTTGGTTTGTCTTAATATCTCTATTTGCCGTTTGCTTACTTGCCGCTTATCGCTATGCGGTGAACAGCGCCCGCCAACGTGAAAAAGCGCTGGAACAAGTCGTGACGGAACGAACAACGGAAATTCAGAATTACGCCAATAACCTAGAAAAAATCAGTCAGGAACGCGAAGATTTGCTGGCGGTTATGCAAAAGCAAACCGATGGCTTGGCAAAACTGGCGAGTGAGGATGCATTGACTGGTTTGGCTAATCGTCGCAGTCTGGAAATGAGTTACAAGCGCCTGTTTGAGCAGACCAGAAGTGAAGGCAGGCCGATTAGTGTCGCCGTTGCCGACATCGATTTGTTCAAGGCCATCAACGACAATCTGGGTCACCACGCTGGTGACGATGTAATTCGGCAAGTTGCCTTGAAACTTAAGCAGGTCACGCGTGGGCGTGATTTAGTAGCACGTATCGGCGGTGATGAATTTGTACTGATCTTCCCGGGGATGTCGGCCCAGGCAACTGCCGAAATCTGTGATCGATTGTGCCGTGATATCGCAGCGCTGGATTTTGGCGTAGCCTACGGCTCTCTTAAAATCACCATGAGTATCGGTGTTAGCGATTGCGCCACTGCGATAAGTCTGGAAAGGTTAATCGCAGATGCAGACAGGGCACTTTACGAAGCTAAAAATTCCGGCCGGAATCGGGTCGTTGTACGTTCAAGCTAAATGTCCTATAACATTGTGTTTATGCGTTAGTTTAATCAGTCCATAGCTTGTAATAAAATGAGTAAAATAATCATGAATATCAAAAACTTGGCCGTATTTTCGCTTCTTGCTTGCGCCTCTGTCGCCTGTATGGCAGCCAAGCCGACGCCCCCCGTAAATTCACAGCCCATGGGCCCTCAAAAACCGGTCATTGCTGTCGCTGAGTTCAAAAATGAAACCAATGCCAGCTGGTGGAGTAGCAGCGTCGGTAAGGATCTTGCCGGACTACTTAGCAATGAACTGGCTGCAACGAATGAATTTCGTGTCGTGGAACGGCAAAAAATGGATGCCATTATTCAGGAACAGAACCTGATGGCTTCGGGCCGTGCCAAGTTAAGTAACGCTGCACAAATGGGTAAATTATTTGGCGCACAATATTTGGTGATGGGTACCGTTACTTCGTACGAAGAACAAGCCAAATCCAGTGGTTCGGGTTTGAGCTTTGGCGGTATTTCGGTTGGTGGTAAATCGGCTCAGGCCTATGTAGCAGTCGATATCCGCGTTGTTGACACCACAACGGGTGAAATTGCCTTCGTTCGTACGATCGAAGGTAATTCCAAGAGTGGTGGAAGCAATATGAGTTTCTCGAAATTCGGCGCCAGTGGCGGCTTCCAGAATGAGGAAAACAAACCTGCCGGCAAGGCAATTCGGGCTGCCATTGTGATGGTCAGTGATTACCTCGAATGCGTAATGGTTTTAAAAGATGGTTGTGAATCCGGGTTCAACCAACAAGACAAACGACGCAGAAAGAAAACATCTGATAGTCTCGATATCGATTAAAAAAAGGCCGCGTAAAGCGGCCTTTTAAGTGCCGTACCTATAGCGAATTAGTTGTTGGCAATAATGCCAAGGCTGGAAGTGGATTTTTGGATGACCTGGTTTTGTGGGAAACGCCCGTAAATTTTAGCTTTGCCGATATTGATGATTCCCGATAATTGCGATTCGCTGATTGCCGGATCAATGTCATTCGCATCTATGATGAACTCATTAATCTTGATATTGCCGAAATTCAATGCCCCCAGTGCAAAAGCCAGCGGATTTTTATCCTGACGAATCGTGTTGCTGTGGATTTTCGAGAATGCCAGGCTCAATTCGCCATGGTTGATGATAACGCCGGCATCATGCGCCTGCATCGGCATTTGGTTATAGGCCAATTCGGAATTACTAAGACTTAAACGTCCGAAGTTGGTAATGATTGCCTGGGCCTTACCCGAATCGGTATCTACAATCTTGACTCTATCGAGCAGCATGTCACCGCGATTTATCAATGCACCTTCGCTGCCTTCGGCAAGGATTAAATTATGGAATGCGATGTGGCTGTCTTTTTCGGTGCTGACTAATGTAACCGATGCTTTTGTGTAACGGCGGATTTCGGCACCATTTCCATTGATGACCAGCGTGTTTTTCATGGGAGGCAATAAGTTTGCGCCGGTTGGCGTACTGATTGCATATAGACCGTGTTTGGAAAGTGTAATGACATCTGCTTCGGGGCTTTCATTCGCTAATGTGATGGCGTTCAACAATCCGATGTTGTCACCATTGGGAATGATGAATTCTTTAGCACTGCAGGGCAGTGTAATAAGTAGTAATGATGAAAATATTAAACGGGGTACGAGATTCATTGGCGGTTCCGAGCAGTGAGTACTACTACACCATCCAATTTTTTTGTAGAGCGTGTACTCCAGTAATATTAGTAATGCTTGGCAACCGAAATTATTCGTGAATACATAAAAAATGCAGAGCTTTTGCTCTGCATTTTTTTGTCTGGACCAATCAAGCAATCGATTTTCAATCGTCTGATGGTAAGCCTTCAGGTCTTTTACGGAATGGCGGACGTGGGCCACCTTGTGGACGATCGCCTTGCGGGCGCGGACCACGATTTTGATTTGGACGATCACCCTGAGGGCGAGGGCCACGATTTTGATCACGGTTTTGATACGGCGGACGGTCGCCTTGCGGACGATCTCCTTGCGGCCTCGGACCACGATTTTGGTATGGTGGACGGTCACCTTGTGGGCGGTCGCCCTGTGGACGCGGACCACGATTTTGATACGGCGGCCGATCCCCTTGCGGGCGGTCGCCCTGTGGACGCGGGCCACGGTTTTGATAGGGTGGACGATCACCTTGTGGACGATCACCCTGAGGGCGTGGACCACGATTCTGATACGGACGCTCGCCTTGCGGGTTTGGACCGCGCGGCGGCGCTACACGTGAGCCTGTATCGACACCATCGGGTACATACCAGCTGCGGAATTCGGCTGGGTTGGCATCTGGTGCACGGGGCGGACGCGGGCCACGGTTCTGGTATGGCGCACGATCGCCCTGTGGACGGTCACCTTGAGGACGCGGGCCACGATTTTGGTATGGCGGACGATCACCTTGTGGGCGGTCGCCTTGCGGACGCGGACCACGGTTTTGATATGGCGGGCGATCACCTTGTGGACGATCTCCCGCAGGACGCGGCGTGCGAGGAGCCTCGGCACGATTGCCGAAATTGTCATCACGCGGGCCGGCATTGTAGGGGCGTTTTTCACCGAAGGCCGGGCGGGCATTGCCACGCGGCGTGCGAGTGCCTGGATGTGCTGCATCGGCACCCATTGGGCCACTGAATGGTTTGCCTTTCGGCTTGAAACCACCTGGTTTCGGACGTCCAGCACCGGCACCGGGACGTGCACGGGCGCCACGCGGGCGGTCTTCGCGAACGTGATCGAAACGACGCAGTTCGCGTGCTTCGTCATTCACGGCGCCGTTGACGTAATTATTTTGCAGACGATCTTTGCCAACGCGAATTTCAGTCGGGCGCGATTTGCGTTGTCCGATTACCGATTGCAAGGTTAGTACCGGCGCATTTTGTTCCAGCTTGAATTCTGCACGCAATGCTTCAACGGCTTTTTGATCCAGTTCGCTGCAATTGCCGCGTTTCAACAAGCGAGGCAGTGTAATGTTGCCGTAGCGCACGCGTTTCAAGCGACTGACTTGAAAGCCTTGTGATTCCCACAAGCGACGAACTTCGCGATTGCGACCTTCATTCAGCACGACCTGGAACCAGGCATGCGAATCACTGGAACCAATGCGTTCAATTTTGTCGAACTTGGCCGGGCCATCATCCAATGCCACGCCACGTGCCAATCGATCAACGATATTGTCAGGCACTTCGCCTTGAATGCGAACAACATATTCGCGTTCAATTGCATTCGAGGGATGCATCAATGCATTTGCCAACTCGCCATCGGTAGTCAGCAACAACAAGCCGGTGGTGTTGATATCCAGACGACCCACGGCAATCCAACGCGCGCCTTTCAAGCGTGGCAGCGATTCAAATACGGTCGGGCGACCTTCCGGATCTTCGTTGGTAGTGACCTGGCCTTCAGGTTTGTTATAAATCAATACGCTTGCTGGTTCAGTCAAAGCGGTAGCGACAAAAGTCTTGCCATCTAATTCGATGCGGTCGCCACTGTGGACGGATTGTCCCACTTGGGCAACTTCGCCGTTAACCTTGACGATGCCTTGTGCAATGCGTTCTTCCAGCGCGCGGCGTGAACCCAGCCCCGCCTGTGCCAATACTTTATGTAAACGCTCTTCTGCTTTCGGAGCGATTTCCTCGCCTTCACGTTTAAGCGAGAGCGTTTTGCGATTATTGTCGCTGGTTTCCTTACTCATTTTTATACTCCGGCTCGGCTATATCGCCGGCCTCTTCATTGTGTGTTTCATTTTCATCAAGGGATGTCGTCTCGACGGCCTTTAACGCTTCGTTTTCATTTAAATCTGACTCTGAATCTGAATCCGAATCCGAATCCGAATCCGAATCTTCAGCAGAATTTTCTGCCGCAATTTCGTTTGCTTCTTCATCGGAATTTTCTTCCGAAATTTCTTCTGCATTGATTATCGCTGCGGAAGCTACTTGCGGGATGCGATCAAAGGGTAGTTGTGGATCAAGTTCCGGAATTTCTTTTAGCTCTGCCAGCGGAGGCAGTGCATCAAGACTTTTCAAACCGAAGTAGTCCAGGAAGCCTTTGGTGGTTCCGAACAGTGCCGGTTT
>JBDTTC010000130.1:0-1694 GCA_039930825.1 Arenimonas sp. | reverse complement strand
CATGGAACCGCGGGGTCGCGGCTTTTACTATTCAACCGGGCGATCGTATTGCACAATTGGTGTTGCTCCCGATTGCCCGTGCCCGTTTCAAACAGGTACATGAATTTGAACAAAGTTCGCGTGGTGATGGCGGCTTTGGCCACACGGGGGTGCGTTGATGTTTGGCTATAAAGAAACCAAGAAAGTACATGGCAGTCGATTTGAATGCAGGCGACGTGCGGTGATGATTCAGCACAGGGGAAATGTATGAAAAAACCTTCAATCGATTTGAATACCTTGAAAGCGGGCGGCTGGCGACCTTTGGTAGCAGGCCTGTGCGCTTTGCTCGGGTTGTGGATGCTGTGGAAAGGCTACACAGTTTATTCTGATCAACGCCTCACTGAAACCGTTGAGGTAAAACGCGGTCAAATTGCGCAGCTGGTTAACCCGGTGGTAAAACGCGCCATTGATAAATTCAATGTTAGTCGTGAGCGCAACACTTTGATCGCGGCACTCAAGCGTGGTGATATTGCGGCTGCGCGCACGATTGTGTCCGAAGGATGGCCTGAAGTTGAGCAGGTCGATTTTTATCCACCCGACTTGAAGGCTGCCTACACGGATCCGAAAGCTTTTGGCTTTGGCAAGTTGGGTGCACTGGAAACAGCGCTTGATAAAAAAGCAACGTATCTAGCAATTGCCGTGGATAACGGCGGCCCGCGCATTGTGCTTGCAACGCCGGTAAATGATGAGCAGGGACAATTGTTATCGGTGGCCTATGTCCGTTTGCCTGTGAAAGAGCTGGTGGCGCCAATTGCCAATGCCGCGCCAAAAGGCTCATACATAAGTTTGCGTCAAGGCCGCTATGACATTGCCGATGATGGCGATGCCGAGAATCTTCGTACCGCCATTGACATTGGCGCTGTAGAAATTACCGGCACATCGATGAAACTGATTGCGGTGGCGCCCGATGCGCCCGTAGGCTTGGGCGGCCTGAAAGGTATCGGCGAACTGATAGCGGGATTGATTCTTTTGGTAGCTGGTTTTGTAGTGTTGTTCTTGCCAAAACTCATGAAATCCAAAAATATCGTTGCAGTCGAGGAAGTTGTCGAACAGACCCTTGGGCAGTTGCAGGAAGCTGGCAATATTGCAAGCCCGAATGAGAAGCCGGTGTTTGTGCGTCCGACTGAAGAGCGTGTGGCGGTCGCCAAGATTTTGGTCAACCGGAATATTTTCCGTGCCTACGATATTCGCGGCGTGATGGGTGAAACACTGGATGCTTCTATTGCAAAATTGATTGGGCATGCCGTTGGCAGTTTGATGCACGAAAAAAATATTCGCAGCATCGTGGTTGGCCGTGATGGTCGATTATCGTCGCCCGAATTGTCGCAAGCGCTGATTGATGGTTTGCGCCTGGCGGGTCGCGATGTTATCGATCTGGGATTGGTGCCAACGCCGGTGGTTTACTTCGGTACTTTCCATCTTCGCACCGGCACCGGCATTTCCATTACCGGCAGCCACAATCCAGCCAATTACAATGGGTTCAAGATTGTCGTGGATGGCGAAACCCTGTCCGGTGACGCCATTCAGATGCTCTATGCCCGTATTTCGGAAAACAAATTGCATCGCAGCGATTCGACCGGATCGGTAATGCCACGTGATATTTCCGATGACTATATCCAGCGCATTAGTAGCGATATCCAGATCGAACGCAAACT
>JBDTTC010000129.1:0-2293 GCA_039930825.1 Arenimonas sp. | reverse complement strand
TTCGCCTTGCAATGAATGATGATGACTCATGGTTATCCTTGAAAAAAGTTTTAAGCGAGTTCTGACAACGCAGCAGACAAATCTGCACTTGTACCAATCGCACGTGCTTCAACCGTTTTATCAATCCGTTTAATCAATCCGGTCAATACTTTACCCGGCCCGCATTCCACAAAATGTGTCGCACCATTGGCAGCCAATTTTTGCACGCATTCTGTCCAGCGAACCGGCGAATAAAGTTGGCGAACCAGCGCGTCTTGTATGGCATTGACGTTCGAATGCGCGATGACATCGGCATTTTGAATCACGGGACGATCAGGCATGGCCCACGCCAAGGTTTTCATGAACTCGCCAAGTTGTGCAGCAGCATCGCGCATCAATGGCGTATGCGAAGGCACGCTCATCGCAACACGAATTACCTTGCGCACACCGCGTTCGTTCAAGACTACCGTAGCGCGTTCGAGAGCCGTTGCATGACCGCCAATCACGATTTGCCCCGGTGAATTGTAGTTGCAGGGAACAATGCAGGAATCGGGCGTCGAAACTTCTTTACAAACTTCTTCGACCAAAGCATCTTCGGCACCAAGTACAGCCGCCATCGCGCCAATGCCGGCCGGCACCGCGGCTTGCATCAGACGACCGCGCTCGCGCACTAACTTGGCGCCGTCGTACAAGGACAAAGCTCCTGATGCGACTAAAGCAGCGTACTCACCCAGACTATGCCCAGACAATTGCGCTGCTTGCACGCCATTATTTGCCTGCCACACACGCCATACCGCCATACTCGCCGCCAACAAGGCAGGCTGGGTAATTTCAGTTTGGTTCAATTTTTCTTCTGGACCATTCTGAGATAAATCCCATAGATCCAGTCCAGCGCCTTCGGATGCTTCGGCAAACGCCTTCTGCACTTCGGGATGTGATGCCGCAAGCTCGGCGAGCATGCCGACGCTTTGCGAACCTTGCCCGGGAAATACGAATGCCAAAGTGGATTTCATTTGAGTATCACTAATCGGAAAGTGAGCATGATAAAGCCCAAAGCGATCTTTCGTCTGTACCAAGGCGTAGGGTTTGGCAAACGCTGCGGTTTGAGCCGCTTAGTAACGAATTAAAGCCGAACCCCAAGTAAAACCACCACCGAAGGCTTCCAAAAGGATCAATTGTCCGCGTTCAATTCGACCGGACCGTATGGCTGCATCCAAGGCCAATGGCACCGAGCCCGACGAGGTGTTGCCATGCATGTTTACCGTGACAATAACTCTGTCCATCGGCATTTGCAGACGTTTTGCCGTGGCTTCAATAATGCGTAAATTGGCCTGATGTGGAATCAGCCAATCAAGTTCTGATTTATCAATACCATTGGCTAGCAAAGTTTCTTCAACGACTGAATCAAGCGCTTTGACGGCATATTTGAAAACATCGTTGCCCGCCATCATTACCTTGACGCCAGCATTGGGCTCATCGGGTTTGAAACCTGCTGAAACGCCAACGGGGTTATACAGCAGGTGTTTTTTGCTGCCATCGGCATGTAGATGCGTCGACAGAATTCCGGTTTCCGAATCCGCTTTCAGTACCACGGCGCCAGCGCCATCACCGAATAATACGCAGGTCTTTCGATCAGTCCAGTCGACCATGCGCGTCAGTGTTTCGGAACCGACAACCAAAGCCGTTTTTACCGAACCACTTTTGATGAATTTGTCTGCGATACCGAGCGCAAATACGAAACCCGAACAGGCTGCATTTACGTCGAAAGCCGGAATGCCAAGAGCACCGATTTTTTCCTGAATGAGACAGGCACTGGAAGGGAAAATAAAATCAGGTGTGGTAGTACCTAGAATAATGAGATCAAGATCAGCTGCGGTAACACCAGCTGCTTCCATCGCACGTTGCGCTGCGACAACTCCCATCGAACTGGTTGTCTCGCCTTCAGCAGCTATATGACGCTCTTCAATACCGGTGCGGTCACGAATCCACTGATCGTCAGTGTCGACCATTTTTTCGAGGTCGGCATTCGTCAGAATTTTTTCCGGCAAGTAGCTACCGGTGCCCGCGATTCGCGAATAAATGGTCATGCCGCTTCCTCATAAGTTCCTACCGAGCATCATAAGGCTTATAAAGCCAGAATTCTCAAGCCTCAAAATAGATACGGCGGGACATGCCCGCCGTACGTATTCATTCAAACAAGACTCGAATGCTTTTCAGCATGAATCTTATTCTTCGATTTCAGCAGCCGATTTCACTTGTATGACTTGACGGCCGCGGTAGAAACCATCTTTGGTCATGTGGTGACGGATATGGG
>JBDTTC010000128.1:0-7702 GCA_039930825.1 Arenimonas sp. | reverse complement strand
GGCGACAAGCGTGACAAGCGCGAACGCACGCGTGATCGCGAACAAGGTCGCGCCCCCGAAAGTCAGGGGCGCAGCTATCAAAGCGAGCGACCGTCTTCGAGCCCACGACGCGATGATGCCTATGGCGCATCGCAACGCAGTGAACGCCCGCAACGTGACTATCAAAATCACACATCATCCTCAAACTACGAATCCCATTCACAGGATCACGAAAGTTCGGAGCCGCGTGCGGCGCGCGAGCTACGCATGTACGGTGTAAATGCCTGCCTCGCAAGTTTTGCCAAACGTCCTGAAGCCTTGCGAAAAGTCTATTTACTCGAAGCCCGTATTCCGCAATTCAAAGCAGTGCTTGCTCATTGCGTGCAAAACAAATTGGGTTATCGGGTCGTCGAAGAATTGGATCTGGCGAAGCTGACTGGCAGCGCACATCACGAAGGCATTTGTTTCGATGTGCTGCCGGCGGCTGAAGAAAACTTATCGGATTGGTTACAACATTTAGCTGCGGGGACTTGCATTGCCATTTGGCTTGACGGTGTCGGCAATCCCCATAACCTGGGTGCGATATTACGTAGCGCCGCGCACTTCGGCGTTGCGGCAGTGTTATTGCCAAAAGAACATGGCATTGGCATTTCCGGTGCCGCCGCACGGGTTGCCGAAGGTGGTGCGGAAAAGGTTTCGATTGTTCGTCTTGGCCGCAGCGATAATTCACTGGCGCAATTGAAGTCTGCTGGTTTTCAAACCGTAGCGACCGTGGTTCGCGGCGGCAACTCGCTATACAAAACAAAATTGCCGACACGCATGGTGTTGGTAATGGGGGCCGAACAGGTGGGTGTTGATAAAGAACTCAGTGCGCTCGCCAATTTGCAAATCGGTATTCCCGGCAGCGGCCATGTTGAAAGTCTGAATGTATCTGCGGCGACTGCGGTACTTTTAAGCGAGTGGAAACGGCAGCAAACACAATAAAAAAAGGCCGGAGATTCCGGCCTTTTTTATGTATGACGAAATCAGTATCAGTTTGGCTTTGCGGCGTCAGTTTTTGCGGCTTCGCATTTGCCTTTTACCAGCGTTTCACCGGCTTTGCATTTCATGGCAGCATGGTGTTTCACGGTAGCAGGTTTTGCAGCGGCCGTTGTTGTTGCTGCAGGGGTTGCAGCAAAGGCCACGGTACTGGCCAGACCAAGGGCGAGAACGGCGAGGGAAGAGCGAATGTTCATAAAAATCTCCTGTCAGTTTAGGGGGGAATACCCGGTGTCCCACCGGTGACCATAGATTGCAGGATTGCCCTTCACGCCAAGCTTTCAGTTAGATGACATTTTGTCCATGTTGTCGGACGTAATTGGAAACCGCAGTACAACGCGGAGCCCGGGATTAGCATTTTCCAGACTGATATTCGCGTGATGCTGAATCGCAATCGCTCGCACAACACTGAGTCCCAAGCCGCTACCTGGCGTACCGCGATGGCTTTCCAGCCGCACGAAACGGTCGAAAACATGTTCGTGTTCTTCGGCTGCTATGCCTGGGCCGGAATCACAGATGGCAAGTACGGCGGAAGTATCCTGTCTGTGTAGTTGAACATGAATACGGCTTGCTATCGGCGCATATTTGATTGCGTTGTCCAGCAAATTGGAAATTAGCTGAAATAATAAATTGCGGTCACCCTGTATTTTTACGGAATCAAAATTGGCGTCAATACTTTGGCCTTTTGCTTCTGCAAGAACCTGCCACATTTCAACAGCATCATTGAGCACTTCATCCAATGCGAGGTTCTTTTCCGGCAACTCGTGCGATGCCTCGATTCGCGCCAATCGCAGCAAACTATTGAATGTGGCGATCAATTGGTCGGCTTCGGTAATCGCGGCATCGACTTTCTGTACGCTGCTCTCATCCTTGCTTTCAAGGCGCGCCTGTTCTAGTCGGGTTTTCAATCGCATCAATGGCGTTCGCAAATCATGGGCGATGGCATCGGTCGAGGATTGAATGCCACCGACCAGTACATGGATGCGGTCGAGCATGCGATTTAGTGTATGTCCCAATCGTGCAAAACCATCATTACCAATACGTTCGGCCACTCTTTCGTTTAGGCGGCCAGCGGCAACTCGATCGACAGTATCGAGCGGAGCTTCGAGTGCACGATCCACCGCACGTCGCAGTAACCAGCTGAATAATAATGTGAGCATGCCGAGCATGAGCAGAAACAGGAATCCGAGTCTCACAATCAATGCGCGCAAATGTGTCTGGGCACCGGAAGTATGACCCGTGATTAGCAGGTCGCCGTTAGCCAGTGGCTGCACATAAGCCAATACCTGATCCGAATCCGGCTCCGCACGCCAGGGAAAGCGAACCCAGCCTTTATGGCGAGCCAGCGAGACCGGAAGTTGATTACGATGCCCGGCCAGCACTTCCGCGTTTTTATTCACTAGTAAATAAAATGCTTCCCGGTTGATGGGCTCACGTACGCGCTGGGCGATAATTTTTTTTACCGCATCGCGGCCATCGTTGCGGTACACCTCCATCAGGCTTTCATGCTCGACTTGCACGGTCTGCCGTATATCCAGATCAAGCAGGTGGTCAAAACTCAGCAAGCCAATCGTGCCGATCACGCCGAATACCAGAATCAAACCCAGACCATACGTCAGCACCAGACGATTAAGTGTCGAGGCAGCGAAACTCCGCAAGTTGCTAATCAGAATCAAGCGCGCATGCCGAGTAAATATCCGGCGCCACGAATAGTGTGCAGTAAGGGCGGGCCAAGATCGCGGTCTATTTTTTGCCGCAATCGTGATACGTGCACGTCAATCACATTGGTTTGCGGGTCGAAGTGATAATCCCATACCGCTTCCAGCAGCATCGTACGCGTTACCACTTGTTCGGCGTGCCGCATCAGGAATTCAAGCAAACGGAATTCCCTTGGTTGTAATTCGAGTGTTTGTCCGGCTCGTTTAACGCTACGTTTGAGCAGGTCCATTTCTAGGTCGGCAACCTTCAAGCGAGTAGTGGTTTCCGGGCCGGTTGCCTGTCTTCGCAATAATCCGTCAAGACGGGCCATCAATTCGGCGAATGAAAAAGGTTTTGCCAGATAGTCATCGGCACCCGCACGTAAACCCAGAACACGTTGTTCGACATCGCCTAGAGAAGACAGAATCAATACCGGTGTCCGGTGTCCGCTCGCACGCAGGATCCGCAAAAGCTCTAGCCCTTCAAGTCCCGGTAGCATGCGGTAGAGAATCAATGCGTCATAAGTCTCGTGTGTCGCCATATGCAAGCCATCGCTACCGCTGGCCGTGTGGTCAACATTGTGCCCGGCTTCACGCAGGCCCTTGGCGATGAATTCCGAGATGAGGGGTTCGTCTTCGACCAATAATACGCGCACGGATATCTCCTGATGACTGAAGTATCACTTTCGTTCACTGTCCCGGGCTTATCCGGAACATGAAGAATCGGTAATGTTTGCGGCAGGTACGACCGGGCTGCGGGTGTATTGGTTCAATGTGCTGCTTACGTAAGCTTGGGCCTCTAGAGATTCTAAGCCCGGCTAGGTTTTATATACTGCGGTGCTTGCTCGTGATTTTCATAATCGCCATATCGTTTATTCGACGGATAATACTCCGCAGCAAATTGCACCTTACCTGCGGCATCTTCTCCAGCAACTTCAGCAATAAACGCCAGCATCAAATCAGTGCCGGCGGATACACCTGCAGACGACCACACATCGCCATCGCGCACAAAACGCTCTTCGATCACTTCTACATCGCCAAGCGCACGTAAACGATCCAGCGAACCCCAGTGTGTCGTCGCTTTCTTTCCCGACAACAATCCAGCCGCATGTAATACGAAAGAGCCGGTGCAGACCGACAGCACTGTTTTGCAATGCTTTGCTTGTGCAGCAACAAATTCCAGCAATGCGGGATTGCTTACTTCGCGTCGAGTACCCTGACCGCCGGGAATCAGGATGTAATCCAGCGGCGGACAGGTTTCAAAAGACACATGAGGATTGACCGACAATCCTTTCGCACAAATCACCGGCGCCAGACTTTGTCCAACGATCAGGCAATTCTCGGGGCCTTCGGCAACCTTGCGCCACATCGTCAACATTTCCCAAGGCCCGATGAAGTCCAGTTCCTCTGCTTCATTGAAGATGACGATGCCGAAGTTCATGGGTTTATTTCCTTAAGTTGCAATAGAGTTTTATATAGCCCGGGTCATGGCTTCATCTGACTCGGGTTGCAGTTGCCAACTAACGATCAGACTTATCGTGTCCAAATCGGCATGTGTTTCTTAAATTGATGCGTATGTGCATTGGCAGACATCCCGGGTCAGATGGAACCATGACCCGGGCTACGATGCTTCAACCAATAATACGCGCACGGACATCTCCTGATGACTAAAGTATCGTTTTTGATCACTGTCCCGGGCTTATCCGGAACATGAAGAATCGGTAATGTTTGCTGGCATACGACCGGGGAATGAGTGAGTTGGTTCAATGCTCTGCGATGCGCAAGCACTTCCAATGAAATCCGTAGCCCGGGTCATAGTTCCATCTGACCCGGGAATGCGAGACGTGAACATCTGACACGCGTAACGATTCCGGGTGTAATTCCCCAGGTCAGGTGGAGCTATGACCCGGGCTACGTCCTTAAATGCTTACTTCAACAACACCCCGATCCTCGGTTTCGCTATCCGAATCTGTTTCCAGTATTTTATTTTGCAGATAGCCGTACCATTCGTTCTCTACCTGATCAATCGGGCCAACAATTTTCTCGAAATTTTCGAGTGTGCCACCTTCGGCAATCAGTTTTTGATAGCCTCTGGCATATCGGCCATTTTCATAATGAAATAGAAAGTGCGAGAAGCTCCAGTACTCGATGTAGTACAAATTTACATTCTTGTTGATGTCGGGTGCATTCTTGCCGGAAATAATGGCACGGAGTGGAATAATCTTTCCCTTGTCAATGTCATCTTGAAGTTTTCCGCTCAAATCAAGACTTGAAAGCCACCAGATCGGATAAGTATTTCCATCGATATTTCCGGGCAGCAATTCGCCATTCTCAATTTTGCTGGTTCCAAAATAAGTGGCCAAACCTTCATTGATCCACTTGGATGTGTTGAAGTGCGCCACTTCCTTGTTTAATTGATGGGTGGCTTCGTGGATCATCCAGTGATACGGATTTTTTTCGCCATTGGAATAGTAGGCGTAACAAATCGGATACAAATAGTAGGCTTCTGCCCAAGGGCTACTTCTATTGAAGGCGGAAAACTCATTCCTGTCTTTGTATAACATCAACTTCAGTTTTGGCTGATTTGTATTTATCGGGATTGAGTCGCGAAAGAAGATGGAATATGCCTTGTAGAGACTCTCGGCCTTTGTTGCAATGAGGACGGTTTGCTCTGCTGTTGCGGTAGAGGAAATATCATAGTGTTCAGACTCGATTTTCGTTCCGAAATCGAGAAATCTTTGCAGCTCAGCGTTGCTTGTGTTTGTGCTCTGTTTGGTAGCGCGGCGATAATTTTCAAGCCAGTATTCCCGGCCGAAATAAGCGGCTACCAAAGCCAAGGCCAGCAATGAAATTTTCAGTTTGATTGACATAGTAGGTGTTGGAAATTCAGTGGGCTCTTGGAATATCTCACAGAAAGCGATTTACTGGGTGCCTGCTCGGTGGTAGCGATACTTTCTATTTTTGTCGCAGATCATTCGCGCTTTACTGCGCTCCCACGAAGTGCAGCTTACATCCCCGCTTGCGCGGAGATGACGAAGCTAATTATTTCTTTTCTTCCACTTTCGGCGCGGTGCCAAAATTCATTTTGCTTTCGGCAGCGAGATATGCGAATGCCGCGTAGGCCGCCACTTGCTGATCGAGCGCTTTAGGGTCTACTTTGTCGAAGGTATCGTTGGCGGTGTGGTGCAGGTCGAAATAATCGGTGCCGTCTTGTTGTAGTTCTGCCCAGGGCATACCATTTTCTGCACTTGGGCCGATATCTGGACCGGAGCCACCATTATTGCGGTCGAGTGTTATACCCAACGGTGCAAGTACGGTTCCGATTTGTTCCATCACTTTCCAGCCAGCATCGTCGACATTACTGCCGAGCGAATAAATACGGCCTGCACCGAAATCACTTTCTGCGCCAATCTGGTGTTTCACAACTGTGTCTTTATGAGCTTCGGCATAAGCCTTGCCGCCGTACAAACCTTGTTCTTCATTTGCGAAAGCGACTACTCGAATCGTACGGCGTGGTGCTTGTTTCATTTGTCCGATCACGGCGCCGGCAGCCATTGTGATGCTAACACCTGCGCCATCATCGACCGCGCCGGTACCTAGATCCCAGGAATCAAGATGGCCGCCGATGACGACCACGTCATCGGGTTTTTCGCGACCGCGAATTTCACCAATTACGTTGTAGGACGTGTAAGTGCCGGTGAAGCCAGCGGCAATATCCAGACGCAAATTGACGGGTTTACCGCGCTTCAACATATGTTCGAGCAAATCGGCATCCGGTACCGATAATGCGGCGGCCGGAATTTTTTTCACATCATCGCTGTAACGCATCATGCCGGTATGCGGCAGGCGATTTGAATCAGTGCCGACCGAACGGATGACCACGGCGAGCGCGCCTTTTTTCGCGGCTTCAATCGCACCGGCACCGCGACCAGCAACGACCGGACCATAACCGGAACCATCTTTGTGGCGCTCCATACGTTTATTGATGAAAGCGATTTTGCCGTTCAAGCTATTTTCCGGTGCTGCTTTCAATGTATCCAGACTTTCGAATTCTACGACTTCGGCATCCAGTGTTTTGCCATCGGTGCCGACACTGCCGCCGAGTGCGGTGATATGCAATTTTTGCGGGAATGGTGAAAGCACTTCGGCCTGTTCGTGTCCGCGCTGCCAGACTGGATAAGTCACCGGTTGCAAGTAGACTTTGTCGTAACCGAGCGCCTTGAATTTTTCCTGCGCCCAGGCTACCGCTTTTGCGTTGGCTGATGAGCCTGCCATGCGTGGGCCGATTTCAGTCGTCAGTGATTCAAGCAAAATATACGCATCATTTTTTTGTAATGCGCTATCCCGCAACTCTGCTGCTTTGCTTAAACTTTTGGCGTCCAGCAAAGCATCATCAGCTATCGCAAGTTGGCTAAGAAAACACAGACTTAGAGGCAGAATAAAACGGGACATTTGAATCTCCGGAAAGAACAACGCCGACGGTGGTCGGCGCTGTGTGTGTAGGAAACAAACTTTTATTTTTTCAGTAGATCGCGAATTTCAGTTAGCAACACTATATCGTCTGCTGGCGGTGCGGGGGCAGCTTCTTCGGCCTTTTTAAGGCGATTCATGATCTTGATCACAATAAATAATACGAGCGCGATAATCGCGAAATCGACAATGGTCTGGATAAAAGCGCCGTAGGCGACCAGTACTGCTGGCGCCGTCTCCTTGCCGTCCGCACCAAGCACGGCAGGCGTCAGTGTGTAGGCCAGATCTCCGAAATTTACGCCGCCCAGGATATTGCCAATGATCGGCATGATGACGCCGTTCACCAGTGAGGAAACGATCTTGCCGAAAGCAGTGCCGATAATCACACCGATGGCCAGATCTACCACATTGCCTTTCATCGCAAATTCTTTGAATTCAGAAAGCATTCCCATCGTTCTCTCCTGATGTATTTGAAGCCTTAGGCTGCAGCAATATTGCCATGAAAATCAATTAAACCT
>JBDTTC010000127.1:0-2270 GCA_039930825.1 Arenimonas sp. | reverse complement strand
ACTTAAGCGATTCAAGCTTTATGGTGGATAAAGTCACAGGTAGCGAATGTTTTTTATCAGCCGTTATTCACTGCAACCCAGATGGCATTTACAACGATGATAAATATGATTACGACGAAACGGGGTTGCCGTTTTTAGCATCGTTGGGAAAAAGTATATTGGCGTTTGAAGAGTCGCGGAATAAATGCTGTATCAAAAAATAAAGCATTAATAAAAAAGACCGCGTTGCGGCCTTTTTTACAGGTAATTAGAACAATGGTTTGTCCGGTAATAAATTATAGCGTTCAACCGCTTCGACAATCATTTCCTTGGCTTTTTCTGCATCACCCCAGCCATTGATCTTGACCCATTTGCCTTTCTCCAGATCTTTGTAGTGTTCAAAGAAATGACCGATGCGGGCCAATGCTAATTCACCCAGATCATTGGCGTTGACGACATGGTCGTAGCCCGGGAAAACCTTGCTCACGGGTACAGCGATAATTTTTTCATCACTGCCGGCTTCGTCGGTCATCAATAACACGCCAACTGGGCGAACCCGAATTACGGAACCGGGAATCAAGGGTACCGGCATTACCACCAAGACATCGGCTGGGTCGCCGTCACCGGAAAGCGTGTGCGGGATATAGCCGTAGTTGCAAGGGTAGCGCATTGGAGTCGTCAGCACGCGATCGACAAAAATTGCACCACTGGCTTTGTCTACTTCGTATTTGACTGGCTCGGAATCTTTTGGGATTTCGATAATGACGTTGATTTCATTCGGTACATCTTTGCCGGTGGGTACTAAATCTAGGGGCATCGGTTATTCCTGCTGCGTTTCAATGCGCGCAGGATACGGCAAAAGCGCCGAGCAATCACTCTTTCATCGAGCTCTATTTTATGCGTCAAGGACCCGATAAAAGTTGTGATGAGTAAACAACAGCGGCAGTTTTGTTCACAAATCAATTACTTGGAGTGTCGGTTCATTACCTGCAAAATGACTTGGCTGGTGCGCAACATTTATGACGAGACAATCTTCGATGGTTCCATTTTCTGTAAAAGCAGGCTAGATTGCTGACCGAGAAGGAGAAATTATGCGAACCGATGCAATACTGGACCCGGCAGCAATTGCCTTATTGCGCTCCCTGGACGAACAAAAACCAGGGTCGTTTAAAGACTTCGTGCGCATGTTCGTGACAGAAGCGCCCGAGCGTGTAAAAAAGATCGAAGTTGCTTACAAGATTGCCGACAGCAATGAGCTTAGCCAGCATGCCCATTACCTGCGTTCGGCCTGTCTTGCACTGGGAGCTGGACAGCTGGCACAGACCTGCCATGACCTGGAACACCTTGATCCGCAAATGCTGACACCTGCCAATACCGAATCAAATCTCGGTCCTTTGCATGACCGCTTGCGTGAAGCGATGATAGCCTTGCTCGAATTGGCCGAAGCAACCTAAAGTCTTGCGATTATTTATTCAATCAAAAACCCCGCTTTGGCGGGTTTTTTTTCGACACTATTTTTTACAATTTACCTTCAGTGATTTCATTACTTTCATCATCACTGCCTTGTCTTGGCCCGCGGCTTCCAAATCCGAAGTCTGGATGACGGCTACCAGCCCTCCCGATGCAATCGGACAGCCGACAATATACCGGTCATAGGTATCTGAATTTTTGTCAGTCTGTATAAAACGACCCGATAGTGTCTCGCCGTTATCTAATTTTATTTCGACATCCTTGCCGTTTTTGGTGTAGCCATTACCAACTTCCTCTTTTGTCATTTCTTTTTCCAGTAACGGTATCAGGGAAGAACCATCCATACCTTTGTAAAGCTGGATCAGGAATAGGTCACCATTGGCCTGGGCGAGTAGGACTTGCTTGACTTCATCGCTCAAGATAGACACGGTAGGACTCATGGTCGAGGGATGATCAAACGCTATGCCGTCAATCGCAAAGGTGGCGCTTGCTTTTTTCTCGAGCGATACATTGATGCTGCCCTTCGTGGTCTGCACTGCTTTTTGCTCGCCCAGGTCAATTTCATAGCTCTTGCCATCAACCATAAGTATGTAATTACCGGCAAAAGCCGCCTGCGTAATGCAAAAGGCTAGCAGGCCAAATAGATATTTGTTCATCCGGATTCTCCGAGTTAATGAGTAAATTCAGGGTAACAAAAAGCCCCGCCGGAGCGGGGCTTTTCTCGAAGCGAAAATAAATCAGAGCACGGTCAGCATAGGCACCAGAAGCAATGCAACGATATTGATGATCTTGATAAGCGGATTAATCGCTGGACCGGCGGT
>JBDTTC010000126.1:0-5652 GCA_039930825.1 Arenimonas sp. | reverse complement strand
GCCACCACATCCTTGCCATACATCGCACGGGCTTTGGTACCGGCTTTCAGACGGCATTCTTGCAAACCCAGTCGCATGGTACCGCCAAGATCGGAATCTTCACCGCGCTTTTCAATATCACCGGCGGCTGTTCGCCATTCGGTAATCAAGCCGATAACCGGATCAACACAATTCTTGTCGTTTTCAGTCGTATTGGCCAAAGGCAACCCGGCGAGATGGCGCGCCACATCGACAACAGCCGCTTGCATGCCGTAACAAATACCGAAATACGGTACATTGTTTTCACGCGCATATTTCGAAGTAAGCACCTTGCCTTCAAAGCCGCGATCGCCAAAACCGCCCGGCACCAAAATCGCATCGACATCGCTTAAACATTTGCCGTTATCTGCTTCAACCTGTTCGGACTCCAGCCATTTCAAACGCACGCGTGTGCGCTGGCGCAGGCCACCATGCTTTAGAGCTTCCGACAAGGATTTATAAGCGTCCTGATGGTCAACATATTTACCGACAACAGCAACAGTGACTTCATCAATCGGATGTTCAGCAGCATCAACGGCAGCAGCCCATTCCGACAAGTCAGCCGGTTTTGCCAACTCTTCCAGACGCAAGCGTTCAACGACAATTTGGTCCAGCTTTTGTTCGTGCAACCAGAACGGCAACTTGTAAACATTGTCCACATCAACACAGCTAATGACGGCTTTCTCGTCCACATTGGTAAACAAGGCAATTTTCTTGCGCTCGTTTTCCGGCAACGGACGTTCACTACGGCATAGCAGGATGTCGGGCTGAATACCAATCGTGCGCAATTCTTTTACCGAATGCTGTGTCGGCTTGGTTTTCAATTCACCGGCAGCCGCGATATACGGCACCAGGGTCAAATGCATGAAGATGGCATTTTCACGGCCGCGATCACTGCGGATTTGGCGAATGGCTTCCAGAAACGGCAGCGATTCGATGTCGCCGACCGTGCCGCCGATTTCTACTAGCCCCACATCGAAACCATCGGTGGCTTCGAAAATGCAGCGTTTGATTTCATCGGTAATATGCGGAATGACCTGAACCGTTGCGCCTAGATAATCGCCGCGACGTTCCTTGCGAATCACGTTTTCGTAAATACGGCCGGTCGTGACCGAATTCTTGCGGGTCAGGCGCGTGCGCACGTAACGCTCGTAATGGCCCAGATCCAGATCGGTTTCGGCGCCGTCATCGGTGACGTAAACCTCGCCATGCTGAAAGGGACTCATGGTGCCCGGATCCACATTGATATAGGGATCAAGCTTCATCATGGTGATTTTAAGACCGCGGGCCTCAAGAATGGCCGCGAGAGAAGCAGCGGCTATGCCCTTGCCAAGCGAGGACACCACACCACCGGTAACAAAAATAAGACGCGTCATTGGGAAAGCCTGGCGCTGGAAAGCCCCATTTTACCGGAGTCAGCCCGAGTCTGCACTCAACTTGACCGAAATCGCTTAACAGCCCATCCTGCCAACCTCTCTAGATCATTCACTACAGTCAAAAAATAATGAATTCACGTTATAACGCCGCAGATATTGAAGTTTTATCGGGCCTGGACCCGGTCAAGCGCCGCCCGGGCATGTACACCGACACCTCGCGCCCGAATCATTTGGCGCAAGAAGTCATCGACAACTCCATCGACGAAGCTCTCGCCGGCCATGCAAAAACGGTAGAAGTCACGCTTTATGCCGACGGCAGTTGCGAAGTCAGCGACGATGGCCGCGGCATGCCAGTCGATATTCACCCGGAGGAAAAAATCCCCGGTATCGAATTGATCATGACGCGTCTTCATGCCGGCGGTAAGTTCTCGAATAAAAACTACACCTTTTCCGGCGGCTTGCATGGCGTCGGCGTTAGCGTGGTGAATGCGCTATCGAAAAAAGTCGAAGTCTTCATCAAACGTGATGGCAATGAATACAGGATGGAATTTCAGAATGGTGATCGCACATCGCCACTGGAAATTATCAATAGCGTCGGCAAACGCAATACCGGTACACGCCTGCGTTTCTGGATCGACCCGAAATATTTCGATTCGCCGAAATTCGTCGTCAAGGCACTGCGCCATTTGTTGCGTGCCAAAGCCGTGCTCTGCCCCGGCCTGACCGTCAAATTGTTTGAAGAAGCCACGGGCGAGCGCAACGAGTGGTATTACGAAGATGGCCTGAGTGATTATCTGCGTGGCGAACTGGGCAATCGCGAATACATTCCGGGAGAATTATTCGTTGGCAATTTGAGCAAAGATACCGAAGTGGTCGATTGGGCTGTTGCCTGGTTACCGGAAGGCGAATTGATTCAGGAAAGTTATGTCAACCTGATTCCGACCGCACAAGGCGGCACGCATGTGAACGGTCTGCGCAGCGGTTTCACCGATGCGCTGCGTGAATTCTGTGATTTTCGGAATCTGTTGCCACGCGGCGTGAAACTGGCACCGGAAGATGTTTGGGATCGCGTCAGTTATGTTTTGTCGATCAAAATGACCGACCCGCAATTCTCCGGCCAGACTAAGGAACGTTTGTCCTCGAGACAGGCCGCCGGTTTTGTTGAAGGTGCATCGCATGATGCGTTCTCGCTGTGGCTGAACTCGCATACCGAAATGGGTGAGCGCATCGCGCAAATCGCTATTGAGCGTGCAGCAGCCCGTTTGAAAACCGAAAAACAAATTGTCCGCAAAAAAATCACGCAAGGCCCTGCACTGCCGGGCAAATTGGCCGACTGTATTTCCCAGGATTTATCGCGCACCGAAATATTCCTTGTTGAAGGTGATTCCGCAGGTGGTTCGGCGAAACAGGCGCGCGATAAAGATTTCCAAGCCATCTTGCCCTTACGCGGAAAGATCTTGAACACTTGGGAAGTAGAAAGCGGCGGCGTTTTGGCGTCGAATGAAGTTCATGATTTGGCCGTTGCAATTGGTTGCGATCCAGGCGTCGATAAAATCGATGGCCTGCGTTATGGCAAAGTCGTGATTCTTGCCGACGCCGACTCCGATGGTCTGCATATCGCCACACTGCTTTGCGCCCTATTCCTGAAACATTTTCCGGCCTTGGTGCAGGCAGGCAATATTTTTGTCGCAATGCCGCCACTGTTCCGCGTCGATGTAGGCAAGCAGGTTTTCTATGCCCTGGATGAAGAAGAAAAGCGCATCCTGCTGGAGCGCATCGAAAAAGAAAAAATGCGCGGCGCGGTCAATGTTACCCGCTTCAAAGGACTGGGTGAAATGAATCCCTCGCAGTTACGCGAATCCACCATTCATCCCGATACCCGTCGTCTTGTGCAGCTAACCGTTGATGATGCCGCTGAAACAAAATCATTGATGGATATGCTGTTATCGAAGAAACGTGCCAGTGATCGCAAGGCATGGCTGGAATTGAAGGGCGATATGGCGTCGCTGGAGATTTAAGCTTTGTTCCCTCTCCCCACGGGAGAGGGCCACCTGCAAAGATCGCTACGTTTATTGTGGAGCTGCTTTAGCACGGATTGATTTGCTAGGCCATCACCATGCTTTGATTTGCGAAGTCTCTCTACAAATGACTTTGGTTATTCATTGCAAGCAAGCCACGCATCTATCGCGGCTAAACCGGCTCCCTCGATAAAGCTCTAAAAAATAGCATCGAAGAATTTCCGAATCACAGCTTGTACATGCGCCGCTTTGGCATCGTCATACTCAAGACTGTCTTCATCCATATAAGTGGACTGCGAAAGTTCTAACTGCACGGTTTCGATATTATTGGCAACATCGCAATATTCGCGGGTGATATAGCCGCCCTTGAAGCGGCCATTACTGACAGACGTAAATCGAGTTTGTTCCGATAATATTTTTTCAATTGCCATTTGGGTATCTGGCTTGCAGCTGACACCCGCCACAGTACCAATATTGAAGTCCGGCAAAACACCGTCAAACAAAAACGGGACTTGCGCTTTAATCGAATGGCCTTCCCAGAGCAATACCCGTCCATGCAGAAAATGCAGACGCGCTATTTGTGTTTTCAAAGCATGATGATACGGACGCCAGTAGTGCTCGATTCGTGAAATTATTTCGTGCTCGCTTGGCCAATGACCTTCTAAATACACAGGCTCACCGCTGAATTGCTTCATCGGACACAAGCCGGTGGTGTTTTGCCCGGGATACAGACTGACATCGTCAGGCGGACGGTTCAGGTCAATCACGTAACGCGAATACCTCGGTTGCAAAATCGTTGCACCAAATGATTTTGCAAAATCATAAAGGCGACTGACATGCCAATCGGTATCGGGCGCCGAAACCGCTTCAGGCTGCATCCGCGCTAGTAAAGCTTCCGGGATGGCACTGCCATCGTGCGGCAAGCTGATCAACAAAGGGCTGGTACCTGCATGAAGCTGAAAGATATCGTTTGTCATAGGATCAAAACCTTTGCATCGAATAAGGAGCCGGATCGACGATTGGCGCGCGCTGGCAAATCAAATCCGCCAATAAATGTCCTGTGGCAGCGGACATGCTGACACCCAACATGCCATGACCGGTCGCGAGCCATCCATTTTTGTAATTTGGTGAAGCACCCAGAATTGGCAAATCATCCCAGGTCATCGGCCGCCAGCCGAACCATTCTTCGAGTTTCAATGGACCAACGGCTTCATGCAGGTATTCACCGGCACCGCGCTCCAATGCATCCAGACGGCGGTGATTCAAACTGCTGTCGTAGCCGGAAAATTCCATCGTACTGCCAAGACGATAACCACTACTCCAGGTCGTCACGCAAACACTGCATTCTTTCAACACTATCGGACGTTTCGGTGCAAGGCTTGGTCGCGTGTAGGTAATCGAATATCCCTTGCCTGGCTGCACCGGCAAATCGATATTGATCGCTTTCATCATTTTAGGTGACCAAGGGCCGAGTGCGAACAGATAATCCTGCGCCTGATAGTCGCCGAGCGATGTCGTGATCTTTTGTACTTTGTCGTACCCGGTTTCTATCGCCAGCACTTCGCATTGTTCAATGATCAAACCGCCGAGTTGTTTTACCACTCTGGCTAATTCGGCAGTGTAAAGATCGGGCCGCAAATGCGCATCGCCAGGATAATGCACGGCACCGGCCATACCGAGTTTCAACGCGGGCTCGTCTTTTGTCAATTCATCGCTAGATAACAAAGTCGGAAACAGACCGAACTCACGGACTGCTTCTGCTTCCTTTGCCGCTTTCTCGAATCCGGCTTGCGATTTATAGACATTGTGCATGCCGGTTGCAGCAAATTCGCAGACAAGATTTTCCTGCTTGATTAAATCTTCAAGCAACCGACGTGAGTTATGCAGCAAATCCATTTTCGCAATTGAACTGGCATGCCAATCTTTTTCGTTACAGCGCGATGCGAATTTCAAAAGCCAAGCAATCAAATTCGGGTCTAAAGTCGGCTTGACGTAGAACGGCGCATCCGGCGTCAGCATCCACTTCATGGCTTTCGATATCATGCCCGGCGAAGCCAGTGGCGGTATGTGGCTTGGCGTTATTGTTCCGCAATTGCCATGCGAAGTGGCAGAGCCGATCATGTCGCGCTCGAGCACGCAGACTGTTCGCCCCGCTCTCAACAAGTAGTAAGCGCAGGCCAGACCAATGCCGCCGCCACCGTATTCGATCATCACGGTGCTGCCTTTTGCGAACGCGATGG
>JBDTTC010000125.1:0-4536 GCA_039930825.1 Arenimonas sp. | reverse complement strand
GGCTGGGGCGATAGTCCCCGAATAGATTTGCCCGATGGACTGCGCACAAACTGGCTACGCTACCTGCACCGCGATTCGACAGCCAATACGCTTTTTCTTCAGCAGGGTCATGTGCAAATCAGCCGTGCTGAATGGATTAATGGCGATTCGCTGCCTGTTTACATCTACAGCTTCGCGATATCTCCGGTGTGCGTACGTTTGCAATACCAATATGCGCCCAAACAATTCACCGAACGTTTCGTCGCATCAAGCAGTGCTAATTGCCCAGAGCCTTGGGGGGAACTGCACATCGGTGACAGCAAAATAGTGCAAATGGATTTCCCCGAATATCCTGACAGCATCGACAGTTACCATCTGCATATACGCCCCGCACAAACACCAACGGGCAAAGAAGCCAACTTGTTGATTACCGATGCAAGGCGCTTACCTATCCTGCAAAAAAAACCTGCCCTCAAATTGAATGCACCGGATATGCATGTCCCTTAGGTCCACCGTAGGTCGGCCACCGGCCCGACAAAAATCAACTACAACACGTCAAACCGTCATCCCCGAATGCTCCTGTCGTGGACCCAGCGACTTTAATTTATCGATAAAACCCGGTATCCGATTCATCCAATTTTGCACACATTAACTTGCCCCATTGAGATGGAAATTCAATGGCCGCTTGTTCGACATAGCCACGTTAAATAACAAGCCGGGGGGTTTTTAATGAAACGGAAGGTGGACTATGTCTGTAATAAATTCTTCGACAAGAAACATGCTTGTGGCATGCGCAGTGATTTTGTCATTGCTGCAGTCACCACAGAGTCAGGCACGCAACGATGAGTGGGCACAACGCTGCCATAAGGAATACCGCGATAAAGACGTATCGCCTACGAAACCTAATCAAAGCGTCACCGCATTGGAGTCCTATTTGGCTTGTGTCTGGGTATTTATCCCTGGCGATGGCAGTGATTCCAGACCACGTGGCGATGGTGGCATCAATATAGGGCCAGGAATTTCACTATCATCAGGCAGTGATGTGTCGGATAAAACTTGCCCTGATTTGGACGCCGATATCGACAAGCTCAGCAAACGTCAACACGCATTGAGCCTTGAGCGTCAAATGCTCGATACCGCTTTGAATAATGCCATTGAAGTCGCCGATCGCGCTCGTACTGAAAACCGTGCTGCACAAACCGTAGCCGCCAAAGATCAACTTGATTGCAGGGTTGCAATAGACTCGGACGACACATATCGTAATACCAACGCCAATAAGCGTTGCAAGAAACGAGGATTGCATGGTGATGCTTTTCAGGATTGCGTTGACCTGGCCGCTGACTCTATCAATAGCACCCCTTTCACGACCGATGTTTTCAACACATGTCACGGAAAAGCCGTCATCTCAACCGCATTGGCCCAGCGTACTGAGAACGCAGAACGTGAAACTGCCAAGCTTTCAGCAGATATATTTGATCGGCGTACGAACGTAGCACGCGAGTTGGGACGCCTGACGGCTGAGCTCAAACGTTACAGGGACGAAAAAAAGAATCGTTGTCCTTGATTTTATTTTATAGGGGTAGGCCTATTATTAAAATAAGCTGCCCCCTTTTTTAACCCTGTCGTGTTTACCGCGAATCGCGAATTACGATGCCTTTTTTACACAGTGGCGTAGATCGGGCCATGCCCGACAAATGATTGCGATGATGCATCAACATCGCGACAGTTGAACAAATGAATCTGAATTTTTCCAGCATAAGTGCAACCTGCATGCAGCCGTCCGTCTCTATCATCGTGAAGGTCATCTTGACCCCGACACTCACAGACCACATGCAATCACTGACCAAGGAATGACCTTATGCGCTCTACGATTTTATTCACAACGCTTGCCATCGCCTGTACTCTGACGGCTGCTGCATACGCGGCAGACCCCGTCAGCAAAGTAGAAATCACGCAATACGGCGAGCGATTGATGGCTGCTTCATATAACTCGAATGCCCCAGGTGCTGTCGCTTTGATTGCACGCGGCGATAAGGTTTTATTTCGTGAAGCACGTGGTCTGGCCGATATCAAAACCGGAGAACCGCTGAAGTCCGACTCGGTATTCCGTATCGGTTCTGTGAGCAAACAATTTGCCGCCGCCGGTCTTCTGAAACTTGTCGAGCAAGGAAAAGTTTCTCTTGATGATCCACTCTCGAAATATGTCACCGATTTTCCCAATAGCGAACACATCACCGTACTTGAATTGCTCAACCACACTTCCGGTGTGAAGAACTACACCAGCATCGCCGAATGGCGGGATGGCCCGGTCGACAAGGACCTGAGCACCAAGCAGATCATTGCCATCTTCAAGGATGCCAAACCCGATTTTGCGCCAGGCGAAGACTGGGCCTACGATAATTCGGGCTATGTTTTGGTCGGCGCAGTGATTGAAGCAGCCAGCGGAAAACCCTGGTATGACTATCTGAACGCTGTCTTGTTTAAGCCATTGGGCATGACACACACTGGCTACGGCAATGATCCGAAATTTATCGCACAACAGGTGCCTGGTTATTCGCTGGATGATGAAAAAGTGATACCTGCAAAAGTCATCAGTATGAGTATTCCGCACGCTGCCGGCGCATTGGTTTCCAACGTCGATGATTTGTTGAAATGGAACCGCGCCTTGCACGAAGGTCGCGTGCTCAAGAATGAAACCTACACAAAAATGATTACGCCGGCGGGCAAAGCAGTCGAAGCAAAATACGGATTCGGCATCGAAGCGAGCACTTTGAAAGGTCAACCGATGCTCCAACATAGCGGAGGCATTTTCGGTTTTTCATCCATGCTGGAATATATACAAGGTCCGGATATCACGGTCGTGGTATTGCAAAACAACGACGTCAGTTCGGACAATCAAAGCCCCGACGCCATAGCACGAAAATTGGCTGCTGCCGCGCTGGGTGAACCGTATCCCGAGGCAAAATCGATCGCAATGGATGCCCCCACACTGAAGCAATATGAAGGCGTTTATCGCATTGATGAAGCAAGCGCACGCGTGCTACGCGTTGTCGATGGTAAATTGACAGCACAACGTACTGGTGGTCCGCTTAGTATGTTATTGCCGATTGGCAAAGACGAATTTTTGTATGACGATGGTCTAAATCGTTTCACTGTACAGCGCGATTCCGCCGGCGCGGTTACCGGCATGAATTTCTTCAGAGATGGCGAACCACCAAGCAAATTCGTCGTACGCACCAATGAGCCATTACCAACAGAGCGAAAAGCAATGTCGCTGAGTGCCGGCGAACTTCAACGCGTGGTCGGGAACTATGCCGCCGGTGAAATGCGGCTTAAAGTTTCAATCGAAGGCACGCAACTGAAAGCGCAGATGGCCGGTCAACCGGCGGTCGATTTATTTGCCGAATCGCCCGATAATTTTTTCTTGACTGTTATTGATGCCACGCTGAAATTTGCACCTGGCAAAGACCATGCAGCATCGGTCACGTTGGATCAAGGCGGAAACACGCTCAATTTCGTGCGCACGCCATAGCAGATTAGTAGCCTGGGTTGCGCTTTACCAACCCGGGGAAACGAAGCCGCAGCGTCGAATAAAAAAGCACCTCGAAAATATAAAGGTACTGGCTCATTTACTCTTGCATTAAATGAGCCAGACCGTTTTTTACCCTATTTTTAGCCCCACTTCATTTCGCCCTTGGCCACCTTGGCACCAATTTGTAAAGCGATTCCCATACCAAGCTCCGGGTAACGCTTGGTCATGGCCGCAATCAGTTCTTCGCTGTTCGCAGCCTTCGCAAGTTCTTCTTCAAATGTCAAAAGATAGTTGCGGGTATGCGCGATGGCGCCAACACTGGTGGTGGCACCTGGATTCAAATGACCAGCGATCACCGTGGCAGGATTGCGGGCGATCATCGCGTCAAGATTTTTTACCCATGCTGTACGCGACTCAGCGGTCTGCGTGTCAGCGGTCCAAACGTGGACACCCGAGAAAACCATGATGCCGCCGAAGATGGCATTGAGCGAAGGCACCCACAGATAACGGCGGCCGGCAAAACCGTCTGCATTCACGATATCAATTGTCTTGCCTTCCAACATCAATGTTGACCCATCAAAGGCTTCGGGCATGACTATGTCAGCCAGAGTTTGCGGACCGTTTTCTTTGAGTTGTGGCCCCCATGTTGCGAGCTTCTTTTCCACACTGCCCTTGATCGACTCGATCGTCGAGGATGCGGCAAGAATGCGTGCATTCGGGAAAGCGGCCTTGATTGGCTTCAGGCTGAAATAGTAGTCTGGATCATTGTGGCTAATGAAAATCGTTGTCAGATTTCTTCCGCTAGCCTTGATCGATTCGACCAGCGCATCTCCATCTGGAAAGGTAAAGCCGCCATCAATGAGGACTGCATCACGCTCACCGGAAATCAGCACCGGGGCGCGGAAAAAACCATGTTCACCCGCTGAAAAATGTTGCCAGTTCAGGGCGGTAGTGTTGAGGGCGTCGTGCGTGGTCATCATGGTTTCTCGCTGTTGATGGAAGAGGTACAACATGATGGACATCGG
>JBDTTC010000124.1:0-10920 GCA_039930825.1 Arenimonas sp. | reverse complement strand
TTTGCAGCAACCGAACATGATGAAGATCAACCTATTCATTTGCACGTGGCCGATACCGATATCTGCATCACCACCTGCGCTACGGAATATGGCAATCCGTGCACACGCTTCTGCCCTGCCGGTGTTTATGAAATTGTAAAAGACGAAAGCGGCCCGCGTTTGCAAATCAATGCGGCGAACTGCGTGCATTGCAAAACCTGCGATATCAAAGACCCGTATCAAATCATCAACTGGGTCACACCGGAAGGTGGCGCGGGTCCGAATTATTTGAATTTGTAGCTTTTTGTAGGAGCGCCTTCAGGCGCGACGAATCTCGCCAGATTTATCGCGCCTGAAGGCGCTCCTCCGATGGAAAAAATATGCGCATCGGCCCCTACGAAATCCAACCCAATGTCGTGCTGGCGCCAATGGCCGGCGTTACCGACAAACCCTTTCGCATGTTGTGCAAACAATATGGGGCAGGCCTGTGCGTTTCGGAAATGACGATATCGGATCCGAAATTCTGGAAAACCAGCAAATCGATACATCGCATGGATCACGATGGCGAGCCTGCACCGATAAGCGTGCAGATTGCCGGCACCGATCCGCAGGTGATGGCCGATGCCGCGAGGTACAACGTTGATCATGGCGCGCAGATTATCGACATCAATATGGGCTGCCCGGCCAAGAAAGTTTGCAATGTCTGGGCCGGTTCTGCCTTGATGCGCGATGAAATTCTGGTCGGAAAAATCGTCAGCGCGATGGTGAATGCCGTCAGTGTTCCGGTGACTTTGAAAATTCGCACCGGCTGGGATCATGACAACAGAAATGCACTGGCGATTGCGCGTATCGCCGAAGACTCTGGCATCGCTGCACTAGCGGTACATGGCCGCACGCGGGTTGATTTATACAACGGCGAGGCTGAGTACGACACGATTGCTGCCGTGAAAGCAGCGGTGAAAATTCCTGTGTTGGCCAATGGCGATATTCGTACCCCGGAGCAGGCGAAATTCGTGCTTGAAAAAACCGGTGCCGATGCGGTAATGATTGGCCGTGGCGCACAAGGACGACCCTGGATATTTCGCGAGATATCCCATTACCTGTTGACCGGAAAACATCTGCCCGAACCCAGTGTTGAAGAAGTCCGCGATATTTTATTGGGACACCTCGAACACCTGCATGCCTTTTATGGCGAAATTATGGGTGTGCGAATCGCCAGAAAGCATCTGGGCTGGTATGCAAAAGATCGTCCGGAAAATACCGCATTCAAAGCGGTAGTCAATCGTGCCGAAACAGCCGCTGCTCAGATGGAATTAACCCGCGATTACTTCAATCTTCTGCAGGATTTGGGTCAAGCCCAAGTCGCGTAATTACTCGAATATGCTGTAAACAATCGTTGCCACTACAATAAATGCAAGCAATTTCAAGAACTGGTTTGAACCCGAATCACCCGGCTGAACGGTGGCGTTGTAATGGCCGCGTGGTTGCACACGATGCGATTGACGGACCGCTTCGATACCTTGCTTTTCAACGTTTTTTGCCGTGTCCATTGCACGATTCAACATCGGTCTGGATTTTTTCAGAAACTCCTGCTGCATTTCCGGCGACATACGATTGAGCTGCTCTTGCACTTTTTTGCGCATTATCTCGGGCAGGCCGGACAAATCGAGACTTTCGAGGGCATTTTTCTGTGACATTGTCGGCTCCTGAAGCGCTGCCCTATCGTAACGCAGTTGCTTGTCGATTACCTTGATGCAGCCCGAGTCGCCGAAGCGTGGCGGCGAATCAAACAGCGCAGGAGGCCGCTTGCGGGCGCATCGGGGCCGAGGGTCCTCCTGCGAAAGCACAAATTCCTATTTGCACTGGCCTATAACTTTCCAAGTCTCTAGCCCCAAACCGCTAGCCCCGATACAATAAGCAGCCGCTGCGGGAGAGATCGTTTCACCCGACGCCGAAGGAGCAACCGCCCCGGAAACTCTCAGGCAAAAGAACCGCCGGCAATTCAAAACTCTGAAAAATGGCGACGTACCTCGTACGCGACGCCTGCCGACGGGATAACACTCTCAGGCACACAGACAGAGGGGGCGCCGATATCGAACAGGCTTATGTTCGGTAATTCGATGCGCGCCTACTCTGAGACTCAGCCATGACCAATCCGACCGCTCTGCCCCTTGCTCACGTTGCCCGTGATTTTGCTGCACGCCATATCGGCCCGTCGCCGCAGGAAGTGCAACAAATGCTGGACGCTGTCGGTGTCGACAGCATGGACACCTTGATCGCAGAAACCTTGCCTGATTCCATCCGCATTTTGAAACCACTCAGCAGCATGGGTCGCGCCTTATCGGAAGTGGAAACGCTCGCTCGCCTGCGTGAACTGGCATCGAAAAACCAGGTCTTCACTTCGTTGATTGGCCAAGGCTACAACGGTACGCTGACGCCGCTCGTCATTCTCCGCAATATTCTCGAAAACCCCGCCTGGTACACAGCCTACACGCCGTATCAACCCGAAATTTCGCAAGGTCGTCTTGAAGCCCTGTTGAATTTCCAAACAATGATCTGCGAACTCACCGGTCTTGATGTTGCCAACGCTTCCTTGCTTGATGAAGGCACCGCTGCCGCCGAAGCGATGGCCGTTGCCGAACGCGTATCGAAAAACAAAGCAAAAAAATTCTTTATCGATGAAAACTGCCATCCACAATCGATTGCCGTGATGCGCACCCGCGCCGAACCACTCGGCTGGGAATTGATTATCGGCAATCCCGATAAAGATTTAGTTGCCACCGATGTTTGTGGCGCAATTTTCCAATACCCCGGTACCGATGGCGAAGTGCGTGATTTCCGCAATGCGATTGCACAACTGAAAGTGGCCGGCGCGATCAGCATCATGGCGGCCGATCCACTCGCACTGACCATTCTGACTTCACCGGGCGAACTCGGTGCCGATATCGCGATTGGCTCGACGCAGCGTTTCGGCGTGCCGATGGGTTACGGCGGTCCGCATGCGGCCTACATGGCGGTGCGTGATGCTATTAAACGCAATATTCCTGGCCGATTGATTGGTGTGTCGGTCGATTCACGTGGGCAACCGGCTTATCGCTTGACCCTGCAAACCCGCGAGCAACATATCCGCCGTGAAAAAGCGACATCGAATATCTGTACCGCACAGGTTCTGCTCGCCGTGATCGCATCGATGTACGCGGTGTATCACGGTCCCGAAGGTCTGGCGGCAATTGCGCACGATGTGCATTCACGCAGCAAAATTCTTGCATCGGGTTTGAACAAACTCGGTTTCACTATTCAAAATAAAAATTACTTCGACACCATTACCGTTGATGCCGGTGCACAACGTGATGCCATCATTGCGCGCGCTGCTGCCGAGAAAATCAATTTCTGTGTTGTCGATGCAACGCGCATCAGCATGGCATTGGACGAAGCGACGACACCGCAAATTATTGAAGCCGTATGGCGTGCATTCGGTGGTTCCTTGAACTATTCGGATATTGCCAATGAAAACACCGCGATTCCGAACGATCTTGTTCGCAAAGGCGCTTGCCTGAAACATCCGATCTTCAGCCGCTATCGTTCCGAAACCGAATTGCTGCGTTACATGCGCAAATTATCTGACCGTGATCTCGCACTGGATCGCGCGATGATTCCACTGGGTTCGTGCACGATGAAACTCAACGCTACCGCCGAAATGATTCCGGTCACCTGGCCCGAATTCGGCGCACTGCATCCATTTGCACCAGCGGATCAGGCGAAAGGTTATTACGAGCTTTTCGACGATCTTAAAAAATGGCTAGTAGAAATTACCGGTTACGATGCGGTTTCTTTGCAGCCCAATTCCGGCGCACAAGGCGAATATGCCGGACTGCTCGCGATTCGCGCCTATCATCATGCACGTGGCGATTTGAATCGCACCGTCTGTCTGATTCCATCATCGGCTCACGGCACCAATCCAGCCTCGGCTCAAATGGTTGGTATGGATGTAGTTGTGGTGAATTGCGATGCAGAAGGCAACGTCGATGTTGACGACCTGCGTGCGAAAGCGGAAAAACACAGCGCGAATCTCGCCGCTTTGATGGTGACTTATCCATCGACACATGGCGTATTCGAAGAACGCATTCGCGAAATCTGCGACATCACGCATCAACATGGCGGCCAGGTTTACATGGACGGCGCCAACATGAATGCGCAGGTCGGTTTGTCGCGCCCCGGCGATTTCGGTGCCGACGTTTCGCATTTGAATCTGCATAAAACTTTCTGCATTCCACATGGCGGCGGCGGCCCGGGCATGGGTCCGATTGGCGTGAAAGCGCATCTCGCGCCTTATCTGCCGGGTCACCCATCACTCGATGGTGGCAAGGCTCCTGTTGGCCCTGTGTCTGCTGCACCGTTTGGCTCATCTTCGATTTTGCCAATCAGCTACGCCTATATCCTGATGATGGGCGGTAACGGTTTGAAGCTCGCGACTGAAGTTGCGATTCTCAGCGCGAACTACATGGCCGCACGTTTGCATCCGCACTTCCCCGTGCTGTTCCGCAATCATAATGGTCGCGTGGCGCACGAATGCATCGTCGATCCGCGTCCATTGAAAGACGCCTGCGGCGTTAGTGTCGATGACATCGCAAAACGCCTGATCGATTTCGGCTTCCACGCGCCGACCATGAGCTTCCCGGTGCCGGGCACACTCATGATCGAACCGACCGAATCGGAAGCGAAAGTCGAACTCGATCGTTTCTGCGATGCGATGATCGCAATCCGCCATGAAATTGCCGAAGTACAAAATGGCCGTTTCACGATCGAACAAAGTCCGCTGCGCCATGCACCGCATACCGTGCACGATCTGGTCGATGCCGAATGGACGCGTTCCTACTCACGCGAAGAAGGCGTGTTTCCAGCTGGCAGTTCGCGCAACGATAAATATTGGAGCCCGGTAGGACGTGTCGATAATGTTTACGGCGACCGCAACCTGGTTTGCATCTGCCCGACACCGGAAGAGTATCGCGATGACGAAGCAGCTTGATGCAAATAAAAACCCCGGCCAAGCCGGGGTTTTTATTTGCGGTTATCATGATCCTGTTCAACGCCGAAGAGCCCGCCATGAAAACCGTCCTGACCCTTGTTTTTCTTTTTGCTTGCAGCAATGCGCTCGCAGCCGATCCGCCACCGATCAGCGTTGAGGGTATCTGGCAATGCGGGCCATACACGATGACAACCGCGAAATTCACTGCTACCGGCAGCAATAAAGTGAGTTATAACCGCGGTGGCGATTATTACGATTTCGCCATCATGACCATCATGACCACCGACGGAACAAAAACTACGCTCAATACCCAGACCACGGGAACCTGGATACAAACAGGTGATGTATTGCAGACAACCGCCACCAACGTACAAGTACTGTCTTCCGACAATCCGCGCTACTCGGTTGAAGCTGCACAGCGAAGCGCCAATGAACAGCTAGGCAAGCAACCCATAGCCAAAAATAAAATCCGCATTCGCAGTAATTCCATGACCTTGCGTCCAGTCAAAGCTACCAGCAAGGAAGCCGATATCGATGTCGTCTGCCGGCGCCAGTAAGAGCGAGTAGGTGCGACGGAAGTCGCGATAAACCTGCGAAATGGCAAAGACAGCTAAACCAGACATGTCACTGGCTTTCGCGAAAACTGATTCTCTGCGAAATGCTTCGTGATGAAACACCGCAAATAATTTACGCAAAAAAATTACCTTTAGCCTATTTTCTACCGCCGCCTGAAAAGAGAAGATGCCGTACCGAGGCTTTGAATGTCGTCTCGCATGACATCAACTTCTACCGGCAGAGACAGCCTTGAAAAAAATATTCTTTAATTCGGAACAGCGCCTGCGTAATGGCTGGTGGATTCTAATCTTCGTCGGCTTTGTCGCACTCACGCGACTTGCTTATCGCCCGATAACACACGGATTGAAAGATCTTGGCGTCTCCAAAGATTGGTTTGAACCTGCCTCTTTCATTTTCATTCTGCTTGCCACCTGGGCCTGTACACGTTTGCGTAAAGAAACGCTATCGAGTGTCGGATTTCAATTGGATCAGCGCTGGTTGAAGGAAATAGTCTGGGGTACCTTGCTCGGCACAGCATCACTACTGGTCGCGGCAGGATTGATTTGGGCTTTCGGTGGCGTGCATTTCGAATTGAATCCAACTCGCAGCATCAGCACAGTGGCTTACGGTTTTTACATGTTTTTGTTCGTGGCTCTTTTTGAAGAAACTCTTTTCCGCGGCTTCATATTCCAGCGCTTGCTGGACGGTACAGGAATCTGGTTCCCGCAAATTTTGCTGGCAGTGTTGTTCGCAATGGGTCACTGGGATAACCCTGGCATGCAAGGCACCACCAAAATTTTCGCTTCGTTCGAACTCGCCTTGGCCGCCATATTGCTTGGGCTTGCCTATCTCCGCACCCGCAGTCTTGCCTTGCCGATAGGTATTCATCTCGGTTGGAACTGGAGCCAGGGCCATCTTCTCGGTTTCGGTGTCAGCGGTATCGAGCAAGTGGGTTGGTTCAAACCTTTGCTTGAAAACAAACCGCAATGGCTGACCGGTGGTGATTTTGGGCCTGAGGCCAGCGTGTTTGCCGTGGTGTCGGATCTGATGTTGATCGCACTGCTTTGGAAGTGGAAGGGATCTGTTCCGGCTCGTGCGAACATTACTTCTACACCGAACTGAAAATTGACCGTCACCCCGACGAAAGTCGGGGCCCAGAAGTATGAAGTCTCGGAAAGCTGACAGATTAGATGTTGCAGATGCTTCTGGGTCCAGGCCTGCGCCGGGATGACAGATCGTTTTTGTCGCAGGTTTGTCGCACCTGAAGGACGCTTCTACGCTACCAATCTAAATTCCGGTCGCGGTTTCAGACTTTCTATTTTTGAAAGCACGTTGCCGCGATAGTCAATCAAGGCAAGATTACCGTCAGCATCTTCGGTTAGCGCCGTCAGACTTTCGACCCAATCGCCATCATTGGCATAAATAAGACCGTCTCTTTCGAAAATTGCTGCGCGATGGATGTGTCCACAGATGATGCCGTCGAGACCACGCTGCTTTGCATCCTGCAAACCGGCCTGCACGAAACGTTCGATAAAACTTTCTGCGACTGTACTTTGGCGTTTCAGGAAATCGGCCAATGACCAATAGCGTTTACCGAAACGACGGCGCAATGAATTCATCATGCGATTGCCATTCAAGATGACGTAGTAGAGCCAGTCGCCGAAGGCTTCCTGAAAACCGCCGAAATGGGTTTTGGAATCGTAATCATCACCGTGCGTCACAAGCAAACGGCGGCCATCCAGAAGCTCGTGAATGGTGCGGCGACGCATTTTCATCTGCGGCAACATCAAACCGCAGAAACGCCGCAAAGGTCTATCGTGATTGCCGGGCACGTAAATCAATTCAGTGCCTTGGCGTGTGAGTTTATGCAAAGCTTCGACAACATGATTTTGCGCCTGTCGCCACACTGCTCTTTTTTCCGCCATCCACCATAGATCGACAATATCGCCGACCAGATACAAGCGTTTGCATTGCAGCTTAGTCAGAAATTCGGCGAGTTCTTCGGCATGGCAATACTTGGAACCCAGATGCACATCGGAAATGAAAACGGCACGCAGCTTTTCCGATGTTGGCTGCATTTTCATCAGGCCGATTCAAATACATTGTTGGACACAGCTCCAAGATAACGTTCACGTTTTTTCGGTCGAATACGATGCAGGTCCACTTCAATCAAGCCATCGACTGAATTATTGAAATCCGGGTCCACGCCGAAACTTAAAAATCTGGCCCCGCCAGGTTCGCATAGCTCTGTATATTGCTTGTACAAGGTCGGCACCCGCGCTCCGAGTGCATCAAGATTCGCCTTCAGGCATTTGAAACTCGCCTCGGCATCAAGATCAATGAATTGCGGCGCATTTGCCAGGTAACGGAACGGATGGTTTGCAATAACGTTGTTTTTTCCATCTCCATAAAATTTCTGATAGTAGGCGACCATTTGCTCGCGCGCGGCAATTGGAATGGCGGCGCTCATTGAAACGGGCCCGAACAGATAACGGATGTCGGGGTATTGCTTCAGATAGGCACCGATACCAATCCATAAATAGTCCAGCGAACGCGAGCCCCAGTATTTCGGCGTGACGAAGCTGCGGCCCAATTCCATACCCTCAGCCAGACGCGCCATCACTTCGCAAGGGTAGTTGAAAAGGCTGGCGCTATAAAAACCTTCGCGCCCCTTTTCAAGATAGACATCATTGCCACGCGCGATCCGATAGGCTCCGGCGATTTCGCATTCATTGGCATCCCAAAGCACGATGTGTTCATACCAGGTATCGAACGCATCAACGTCCAGACGCTTTCCGGTGCCTTCGCCCACCGCACGGAAACTTAATTCACGCAGTCGGCCTATTTCGCGAAGCAGCGGGGCATCGGAACGCAAACGACCACAATAGATTTTTTTGCCGTCCGGTGTTTGACCCAGCAGAGACATCGTTTTTAAATCCGACAACAAACGTGCGCGTTCTACCGGATGCACCAGAGGTTCCTGCCCTGGCGCGGCATTTTCCTTTCGAGAACCGATTGCATAAAGTGCTTGCCGGATTGAACGCAGATCGAATGTCGTTTCTCTTTCCGGCGCTATGTTCATCGGCAAACCGATACGCAAAGCAATACGACTTCCGCGACGGGAAAAAACTTCGCGCGGCAACAAGGCGGTACCGATCGGTTTATGCAGCATTGAGGCGCCATAGAAAAACGCCGAGTTTCTGGCATGGATTTTTACCGGCAAAACCGGCGTGGAAGTATTCTTCGCAAATCGCACAAACCCGCGCCGCCATTCGGAATCGGAAATGCCTTTCCAGCTCAAACGGGAAACCTCGCCGGCCGGAAACACGATGACGCATTCTTCGTTTTCCAGTGACTGTTCGATGGCCTTCAAACTATTCGAATCCGGTTTTCCTCCCAGAATCTTTACCGGCAGCAACAATTCCCTGATGCCTTCGAACTCGCAGAGCATGTCATTGGCCACGATTTTCACATCACGGCGAATAGTGCCAATTAGATGCAGCAGGGCCAGTGCATCCAGGGCCCCCGAAGGATGGTTTGCCACAATCAAAACACGGCCGCTGACCGGAATGCGTTCGCGCTCGACCTGATCGACCGTATAGCGGGCATCCAGATGCGCCAGCGCCGCATCGATAAAGGAAAAACCGGTTAAATGGGCATTCGTCTTCAAAAAGGCGTTGATTTCGTCAATTTTGGAGAATTTCTCGAGGGTTTTTATCAGCGGACGAGAGATTTTGGCGCGGTGACCGGCAAACCAGGCGGGGTAGCGGGAGCTGAGCGTTTTTTCGAGTGCGATCATGGGCTTCTGACACAGTGGTTTGTGCAATCCTGAGGCCGCGATATAACAGCCTTATGGCGGCCAGATGAAGCTTGGGTGACAGCGGCGGCTTAACAAAACCTCAACAGGGAAAAGGGAATAATGCGAGCTCGGAAAAACCCGTGTATCATGCGCTACCGTGAATTCATCCTTCCATCCGCATTAAAGGATATAAGCCCATAATGAGCAGCCACCTCTTCACCTCTGAATCCGTTTCCGAAGGTCACCCGGACAAAATGGCCGATCAGATTTCTGACGCCGTTTTGGACGCCATTCTGGCGCAAGACAAAAACGCCCGCGTTGCCTGCGAAACCATGGTGAAAACCGGTGCCGCCATCGTGGCCGGCGAAGTCACAACAAGCGCGTGGGTCGATATCGAATCACTCGCTCGCAAAGTGATCAACGACATCGGCTACAACAATTCTGCTGTTGGTTTTGATGGCCATACTTGCGCGATCATCAATATGCTCGGCAAGCAATCGCCTGACATCAACCAAGGCGTTGACCGCAAGAAACCCGAAGAACAAGGCGCTGGCGACCAAGGCCTGATGTTTGGTTATGCCTGCGACGAAGCACCGGAATTTATGCCGGCACCTTTGTTTTACTCGCACCGCCTGGTCGAGCAACAAGCGAAAGTCCGCAAGAGCGGCAAATTGAAATGGCTGCGCCCGGATGCAAAATCGCAAGTCACGCTGCGCTATGAAGGCAATAAAGTTTTGGGCCTTGACGCTGTTGTACTTTCGACCCAACACGACGAAGGCATCAAGCAAAAAGCTTTGGTGGAAGCCGTGTACGAGCACATTCTGAAACCGGTTCTGCCGAAGGAATGGTTGAAGGCTCTGCCGAAAAACAAAATCCATATCAACCCAACCGGTAAGTTCGTCATTGGCGGTCCGGTCGGCGATTGTGGCCTGACCGGTCGTAAAATCATCGTTGATACTTACGGCGGCATGGCCCGTCATGGTGGCGGTGCGTTCTCGGGTAAAGATCCGTCGAAAGTCGATCGTTCGGCCGCTTATGCTGCCCGTTATGTCGCGAAAAATATCGTGGCTGCCGGTTTGGCGAGCAAATGCGAAGTCCAGGTTTCCTACGCGATTGGCGTGGCTGAGCCAACTTCGATTTCGGTAACGACTTTCGGCACCGGCAAGATCAGCGACGACAAGATCGAAAAATTGATTCGCGCGCATTTCGATCTGCGTCCGTACGGCATTACCAAAATGCTCGACTTGCTGCATCCGATCTATCAGGAAACCGCGAGCTACGGTCACTTTGGTCGCAAGCCGCATGAAGTCACCTACACCGATGGCGCAGGCAAGAAACACAAAGCCACCGCATTCTCGTGGGAAAAAACCGATCGCGCCGATGCATTGCGCAAAGATGCCGGTTTGAAGAAATAAAGAAATACGTTTGTGTAGGAGCGTCCTTTAGGCGCGAAAGATCTGGCGTGGTTTATCGCGCCTAAAGGACGCTCCTACACAGACAGACACCACCCCATCGAGGGGCGCTGCAAGCCCGGTGATTTTTTCGCAAGGGAACAGGCTCG
>JBDTTC010000123.1:0-2188 GCA_039930825.1 Arenimonas sp. | reverse complement strand
CGCAATTGTCGGCACTGCGTCGCGGCGTTCACGTCGTTGTCGGTACACCAGGTCGCGTGATTGACCACCTTGATAAAGGCACGCTGGATTTGTCGAATATCAAAACACTGGTACTCGATGAAGCCGACGAAATGCTGCGCATGGGTTTCATTGATGATGTTGAAAGCATCCTGAAAAAAATGCCGGCTGTTCGTCAAACGGCATTATTCTCGGCAACGATGCCTTCGGCAATCAAACGCATCGCACAAACGTATTTGAAAAGTCCGTCGGAAATTACCGTTGAAGCAAAAACCCGTACCGCCGACAATATCCGTCAACGTTACTGGATGGTCAGCGGACTGCACAAGCTCGATGCGTTAACACGCATTCTTGAAGCCGAAGCTTTCGACGGCATGATCGTGTTCTCGCGCACCAAACTCGGCACTGAAGAATTAGCAGAAAAATTATCGGCACGCGGTTTCTCCGCTGCCGCGATCAATGGCGACATTCAACAAGCGCAACGCGAACGCACCATTCAAAATCTGAAAGACGGTAAGATTGATATTTTAGTCGCTACCGACGTCGCCGCTCGCGGCCTCGACGTGGATCGCGTCAGCCACGTGATCAACTTCGATGTGCCATACGACACTGAGTCCTATGTTCATCGCATTGGCCGTACTGGCCGTGCCGGACGTACCGGCGATGCCATTATTTTCATCACACCACGCGAACAAAGCTTATTGCGCAATATTGAACGCCATACCAAGCAACCCATTACGCAAATGGAATTGCCGACACTGGAAGACGTCAACACCGTTCGCATCACCAAGTTCAAAAACCAGATTGCCGAAACGCTGGCCGCTGGCGGCTTGAGCCTTTTCCAATCGGTAGTGGAAGATTTCGAGCGCGAAAAGAATATTCCTGCTATTGAAATTGCCGCCGCACTGGCAAAAATGGCACGCGGTAAAGTACCGTTGGTGATGGAAAAACCAAAACGCGAACCGAAACCGGAAGTCTCGCCAAGCA
Source organism: Arenimonas sp. (assembly GCA_039930825.1). Lineage (GTDB taxonomy): Bacteria > Pseudomonadota > Gammaproteobacteria > Xanthomonadales > Xanthomonadaceae > Arenimonas. The sequence continues at coordinate 1,183 of JBDTTC010000123.1, read as the reverse complement.
ATCGCCCTTCGCGTGCCGAAAGATTTGCCCATGAAGAAAAACGTCCGCGTAGCGAACGCTTTGAACGGCCCGATCGTGCATCGATGCCGAAGAAAGAACGCGTTGCTCGTGATGCGGACGTTGGCAAGGAAACCTATCGCATTGAAGTCGGTCACGACCACGGCGTGAAACCGGGCAATATCGTTGGCGCAATCGCCAATGAAGCCGGTCTGGATGCCAAGCACATTGGTCGTATCGAAATTTTCGAAGACCACACCATTCTCGATTTACCCGAAGGCATGCCGAAAGATGTGTTGACCCATCTAAAAACCGTCTGGTGTGCAGGCCAACAATTGCGCATCACCAAAGACAGTGAAAAGCCGGATACCGAAGGCAAGAAATCGGGTGGCGGCAAGAAGTCGTTCGGCGGCGAACGTCCAGGCGGCAAATCGTTCAAGCCCAAACGCGAGTTCGGCGACAGCCCATTTAAATCGGGCAAACCCGGTTCGCATCGTAAAGGTCCGCGTACCGAGTAATTGTGATGGCCAGAATCCTAATGCCGCTGCCCTCCACGGATTTCGATCCGACCGAAAGTGCAGTGCCATTTCGATTTCTGAAACAACGCGGACACCCATTCGTGTTCGCCACGCCGGATGCAAAACCGGCGAATGCCGACCAGCGGATGCTGGATGGAAACGGTCTGGGTTTACTCAGGCCGTTTTTAATGGCCGATAAAAATGCACGTTCGGCTTATTCCGAAATGCAACAGTCGGCAGAGTTTCTATCGCCGATTTGTTACGACGATATTGATATCCAATCGTTCGATGCAATCTTGCTGCCTGGTGGCCATGCTCAGGGCATGAAGCCGTATCTCGAATCATTGCAATTGCAAAATAAAATTGCAGAACATTTCGCAGCAGGAAAACCTACGGCGGCCATTTGTCATGGCGTTGTTCTGGCAGCGCGTAGCCTGCGCGCTGATGGCAAATCCATATTGCATGGCTTTCAAAGCACCGCCCTGCTTCAGAAGCAGGAAATGCTGGCCTGGCAATTAACGCGTGCATGGCTCGGGAATTACTATCGAACCTACGATCAAAGCGTACAAGCAGAAGTTACTATGGCCTTGGCAAAAACAGACGATTTTCAGGAAGGCCCAATGCCTTTTACTCGCGATAGCGAGAACAGTCTCAAGCCTGGCTTTGTC